>JBOHRM010000027.1:0-16818 GCA_050732715.1 Longimicrobiales bacterium | reverse complement strand
GTCCGAGAGATCGCTTTCGTCGCCCTCGAACGACGGCAGACCGATCTCGTTGGGGTCGCGCGGCCACACGAAAAACGCCCGGCGATCGTCGTGGTAGAAGAATGGGTCCTCCGCGAGAAACCGCACCGCGTTGCCATGAGTGTTGTGTCGCGGAGCCAGAACCTCGTAAGGGGACGCCGCCCTGACCAGCCTAGGGGTCATCACGACATCGTTGAAGAAGCCAGGCCGGAACAGGCGGAACTCTCGCGTCGCCGGGTGCTCGTTCGCGTCGAACGATTGTCGCGAGAGGTTGAAGTACTGATGGCGAATGCCCGACAGGTTCGGACGAGGATGCGCGCTCGGCCAATCCCCAGGGCGCACCTCGGCCTCCGCGTCGACCCTGATCACCTTGTTCTCGGACCCGATGAAGTGAAATGCATGCGGCGTCGTCAAGAACACGCCCAGTTGGGCGATTGCCGCGGGATCGGCGAGCCCTCCCACCGGGACCAATCGTGCCTCGGCGAAAAACATCGGCTGAACCACCAACTTATGCTCGTCTACCAGGGTCTCGAAGAAGATCCCTGCCGGAAAGCGCGTTGCCTCATCATCTAGCAGGCCCAGCTGCAGCCCCATCTCCGGCCCACTCGTGAGTGTGCCGATGAACTCCGATCGCAGGCGCAGCGCCGGCGTCGTCTCCTCGCTGAGCCGGGACTGCGTCCACGCGCCGTCGACATACTCGCTGAACGCCAGCTGAATCTCGACGTAGGGACGCGCGTTGTCCGAGCCGCCCGTCGGCTTCACCGCGGCCTCCGTGAACATCGGCCACATCAGCAACAGCCGCCGGTGGTGCAGCGCGGGCATCACGGTCGGATGCTCGATCCCGAGCGGTATCTCCTCCCAAGCCGTCCAGTACGTCTCGTTCACCCATCTCCGGTAGAAGTACCGGTACGGTGGCGACATCGTGCGCGCGAACACATGCAGGATGTTGAGCGTCTGCAACCCTCCCAGGTTCGGATCCGCATATTGACCGTATTCCACCTGGTGATAGATGCCTGCCGCTTCCAAGCGCGCCACTTCCTTGATCTTGCGTAGGAACGACACGTAGGCGCGCTCGGCTCGCTCGGGCGTCAGGTCGGCATCCATCAGGTCGGCCGTCAGCTCGCGAAATAGCGGGCTCTGATCGTCACGCAGCTCGGGCTCGACGAAATTCTCCGGATACAGAAAGACCTTTCGGTTGGCCTCCCACACGCGGTAGAACTTGCGCCACACCCATTCCCGCGCCGCCCGATCGTCCAGACGCTCTGGTTGCTCGAGGTCCATCAGCATGCGCTGCACGAAGAGCTGGACTGCGGCCGACGCCTGCACGATCCGGGACGTGCGTTGGCACGCGGCCCCTTGCACGTCGATCAGGAGCTCACCCAGGAGATCGTCGGGCTCGCGCAGCTCGGAGCTCTGCGCCAGCACCTGCGCGACCAAGGCGTCGCGCTGTTGCTCGCGGAGCGCATCGCGCAACGGGCCGATCACCGCCGGCCACTGCTGCGGCGCATGCTTGCTTCGTGTGGCGCTCTTGATCGCGCGGGCAAGCTCGGGCGTGACATCTGTCGTCGCCCATGCCGTCGCCCGGTCGGCGGAGACCCCGAGCCGTCGCAGCATCCGGAACGCTCGCGCCAGCCGCTCGAGCCCATCGACGGCCACGATCGAGGCGGCATCGATGTCGAGCGACTCTTCCGTGTGCTCGACGAGATGCCGCAGGTCGTCGGCATCCCAGCCGGTGCCCTCGACGAGCAGCGCCTGGCTCTCCTCGTTCAGATGGCTGTTCTCGTCGTCGGCCGTGGCGAGCAGATCGAACAGTGCATCCGGGTCGCGAAACACCGCGTCTCGCAGCAGCACCACGCGGGCCAGCTTCTCCCAGCGCGCCCATTGCGGCGCCGGGCCGTCCACGGGCTCTCCGGTCGGCAGGTCCAGCGGGCTCAGCAGATCGAGCGATTCGGCGCGTTCAAGCAGCCATTCCAGATTGCGCACATTCAGGCCGAAGCGCCGCACCACCAGCGCCGCCTTGTGCAACCGTTCGAGTGTCTCGAAGTGGTCATCCAGCACGTTTGCGGGCGTCAGCTCAGGGAAGCCTGCCGTCTTGATCGCCTCGGCGTCCGCTTCGAAGTCGATCGCGTGCACGAACGCATCCTGCGAGAACAGCGTCACACCGTCATCGCCGTTCACCTCGATTTGCCGCAGCAACGCTACGCCCGCGCCGGTTGCGATACCCACCGCCTCCGAGAGCTTCTGAACAACCACCGCCGCCATCTGCGTACGGCGCACATGCTCGAGCAGCGTCACCAGCGTGTCCTCCGCCCGCTGCGCGGCCGTCCGCGGATCGGCGGCGCTCTCGGGTTCCTCGAACAGCGTGTCGACTTCGTCCGTGCTCAGGAACTGCTCCAGCTCGGCCCGCAGCGCGGGCGCGTTGGCCCCTTCGATATCCGCCGTCTCGATCAGCAGGAGCGTCGTCTGGATGAACGCCTCGGCGATGACCTCGCCCAGCCGGTCGCCCAGGGCGGTCAGCGCGGGCGTCGCCTCGTCCGTGCCCCGCGACGTATCCGCCTCGATGTCCTGGAGGCCCCGGATCAGCTCCACGAAGATCTCCTGCTGACGATCGCGCAGGAGCGCCACGCCCTCGCTCGCGTCGAACCGGTGCCGCAGCAGGTAGTCCAGTTCCGCGAGCGTGAACCGCGTCGCGTTCACCCGGTCGACCCGCTCGAGGAACGCACGCGTATGCGCCACGTCGGGCTGTGGCGCGGCACCATCGGCGAACGGCTCCTCGCCGAGGAGCGATGCCACGCGCAGCAGCTCTGACATGCTCATCCCCAACGCACGGGACAGCGACGCCCGCCGGTACAGCCGCGAAAGCCACGACAGGTCTCGTTGCGGCGTTGCGCCGACGAATGCGTCCAAGGCCTCCAGCAGCGCTTCGAGCTCTCCGTCACGCAGGTTCAGGACGGCCTGGAGCACCGGACCGTCCGTGCTCGGGTCGAGCGCGTCCGTGTTCTCGAGCTCCGCACTCTCGGCGTCGAGCCCGAAGTCCTCATTGTCCGGGTCCAGGGTCCGGTCGAGAAACAACCGCGCGTAGAAGGACGGCTCACCATGCCGACCGGAACGCGTGTCCAACGTGCCGAACCAGCTCAGAAGCTCGAGCTTCGCGAGCTGCGGCCAGCGCTCGAGCAATCGGACGACGCCCGCGAACCGCCTCAGCCACGCACCGTCTACGGCGTCGTCCTCGAGCGGGTCCTCGACCGTGCTCAAGGCGCGAACGGCCGCGTCCAGGTCGAAGAAGCTCCACCCCATCCGCCGTGCCAACCGAATGAATCTCTGGGCGCGGCCGAGCCGCGTCTCGGCCGACGTTCCTCCGCCGTTCCAGTCATCGAACGATGCGTCCTCGAGCGTACAAGGCTTGCCCTCGGCGTGCTCGATCTCGACCGTCCCCGCAGGCATGCATACGTAGTCCACGTGCAGCAGCTCGAGCAGCTCCTCGTAGCTAAGGCTCGCTTGCTTGAGGAACAGGCGAACGTCGCCGTTGAGGTCGCTCGCCCACGACGCACCCAGGCCCCACAACGCCTGCGGCTGCGGCGTGTCCGAGAAGTCGTTCTCGACGATCTCTCCCTGCATCCGCGAAAGCCGCAACGTCTCCCGTGCCAGCGCCTGGATGTCCGTCGACGCTTCACTGTGCCCTTTGAGCACGTCGAGCAGGTCGGCCAGCCGCACACCCAGATGGTCCAGATACAGCCGTGCCTCTTCGAGGCGCAGGTCGAACGGAAGGATGAACGGGTGCAGCGCCTCCTCGAGCGTGTCATAGGCGGGTTGATGCACGTGCTCCGGATGCGCGCGCAGCTCGTCTGCCGTCCACGTCGTCTGTAGATCTGCCCAGTCCGACGGCTGCGGTGGCGAGACACGCCGTTCCAGGAGCTCATTGACCAGGTCGATCGTCGGCAGCGGGACGTGCGCGTTGTCGCAGTTCAGCAGAACGTGAACCAGGTCTTCCCGGCGCGCCTCGATCACATCGAGCAGCGTGCCGTCCGCGAATGAACCGTCTTGTGCGGCCGGCTGATCCCGGAGGAAGCTCAACAGGTCGGTCAGGTAAGCCGCTGGGCTGAACACGCCGCGGCAGTGCTCGCACGCGCAGAAGTCCTGCGCTCCGAACAGCGAAGAGATGTCCGGGAAGCCGTCGTCGGGCTCGGGGATATGCGCGGCGATCACCGGCATTGCGGGCACGTTGGACGGGCTCCCGTAGCGCGCGGCGACTGCCAACACCTTGTGCGCCTGCTGAGTCGCCTTGCGCCACACCAACTCGCGCTCGGCGTTGCTCATCACGCCCTCGAACCGATGCGTGAAGCTCGCGTAGCCCAACTTGTAGACGTGCTGCGCCGAGATGATGTTCTGACGCAGCAGCGCCGTCACCGCTGCCCCCCGACCGAGCCGCGGCGCGATCGCATGGAGCCGCTGCACGTGCTTGAGGTCACGACGCAACTCCTCCGGATCGGCTGACGGCAGGTTCGGGTTGCCTTCGAGAAACGCGTCGATCCGCGTGGCGCCGAGATCGAACGCCGGGTTCAGGCTCACGAACTCGTCCACGCCGTGCAGAATCCCCGCACGTGCCAGAGCTCCGGCGACCGCCATCGTCGGAAACGCATCCTCGAACACCCGCTGGAGCGTCGCCGCGTATTTCTCGTTCTTTTCCTCTTGCGTTTCGCCCGGGATTGCCGCGGGTGCGCCTGGTGGCAGGGGCCCGCTCGTCAGCACGTCGAGCCAGTCCGTCACGGTCAGCCGCGCCAGGTCGCGGGCGTGCTCGACCTCGTGAGCGGCGCGCCTGGACTGGAGCGACTCCACCAGCGGAATGTGATTGCCCGTGAGCGAGCCGATCGCCAGCGTGAACTGCACGGTATTGACGGTCGACACCCCGCGCTCCGCGCGGAAGCCCTCCCAGAACTCCTGCACCGTCCCTTCCCGAGCCACGTACGCCTCGATGAACTCGCGCGGTAGCGACCTCGCGACGCCACCCGTCAACAACAGCTCTCCCAGAAGCGATGCCGCCGGGTCGGCTCGGGGCACCGATCGCTCGAGCAGGGCCTCGTGAAACGCGTCCAGGATCGACTCGACTTGCCCCTCGCGCCACGGCGGCACGACGTTGTCCGCCTCGCCCCGTGTGAGCGCCGCCGCCAGCGTCTCACGATCTTGCCCGAGAACGCCCACCAGCTTCGTTGGCAACCCGGCGTTGGCGAACGCGAAGAACGCCACACTCGTCACCCCGGTCTCGACCTCGAGCTGCGCCGAGCGGGCCAGGTACGCCACGTGCACCACGTCCTGCTGCGTGACGCAGGCCAGATGCTCGACGTCGTCCGCGGTCAGCTCGTGCAGCTCCACCCCCTCGAGACGGGGTGTCACCACGTCACGCACCTGCACGTATCGCGACGGTCCCCGTACCACCGCTCCGGCCTCGCCCACCACCAGGTCAATGCGCACGTCGGCCGGGACGTCGCAGTGTAACCGAGACAGGGCCAGCTCCTCACCCTGGGCCCCGAACGCCCGCGCGAACAGGTTCTTGCCCGGCCGCGCCGGGTTGCACGGTGCAGGGCTGCCGTATGCGACTTCGTACGCACCAGCATCACTCGTCCGAGCTTCCCCGAGCATCGCTTCCGTGCGCAGCCGTTGCTCCACCACCTCGACGAGCGCGGAGGGGACGGGCGTGCCGTCGGTCTGGCGCAGATTGCCGCGCACGAAGTAGCGGCAAGCGTCCCGTCCGCGATCGCCGCGCCCGGGCGTGTCGCCACCTGCGGGCACCGACAGTTCTACCCGATGGGTAGGATCGAGCAGATCAACGAGCGTGAACGAAACGTCGTGTAGCGCGAGCGTTGTCCCGTTTCGCAGGATCGAGAGATGCAGCGATGCGACGCGCTCGAGCACTCGCGGCTCGCTCCGCGGATCGCCTCGAAACAGGTGGATCAGATCACCCAGCTCGAGCGTGAGCGAGAACGTCCCTTCCGTGGTGGTGATCGCCGTGATCGCGACGGCCGGTGTGCCCTCGAGTGTATCAACGGCGAGGATCGTCAGTCCGGCGACATCCCCGGCGCCGGGCCCCAGCGCGATCACTCTTCCGTCAATGCTGAACATGGCTCAACGTTCCTGATGCGTGGGTCGGCGTGGAACTTCCGGAGAATTCCTTGCTTCGTTCTTCGAGCCCGACATCGATCCGCGTCGAGGAAGTCGAGCTTCATCCCTAACTGCGCCGGATCATGAAAAAGTGGGACATGGCGAGACGGTGACCGATTGGGTCTGCCGGGACTGGTGTTGGCAGATACAATAATGTGGCGACGGCACCTCTCCCTCGGGCAGAACCGCCGAGCTTGACCTTTCGTCGCTCCACACAGCACTTTGGGCAGCGTACTGATCCCGCCTACGAGCGCGCGGGGTGATCGAAGTGGAAGGCATCCCGAAGCGAGGATGTAGGGGCGCTGAAACCCCCCATGCCTGCACTCCTTCGACGCGATGAAGCCTTCGACGGCCGACCGGGTCACGACGATCCTCCTCGAAGCCGAGGGCACCTCGCGGGCAGCGCTCGACCGACTGTTCCCCCTCATCTACGACGATCTCCGCGCCATCGCCCACCGCCAGCTCGGCGGCGAGGGGGAGGCACAGACGCTGTCGACGACTGCGCTCGTGCATGAGGCCTATCTGCGCCTCACGGACAGCACGCGTGTCACGGCGCGTGGGCGCGCGTATTTCTTCGCCGCGGCGGCGCGCGCAATGCGTCGGATCGTGGTCGACTACGCCCGCCGCCGGCGCCGGGTCAAGCGGGGCGGTGGGGTACAGATCGTCCCGCTCGATGAAGCGCTCGCCCCCTCGGTCGGCATCGGGGCCGAGCTGCTCGACCTCGAACGCGGCCTGACCGAGCTCGCCAAGCTGAATCCTCGGGCGGTCGCCGTCGTCGACTGCCGGTTCTTCGCGGGACTGACCATCGAGGACACGGCGCTCGCGCTCGGCGTCGCCGGCCGAACGGTCAGGCGCGACTGGGCTTTCGCACGGGCGTGGCTGTTCGACTATCTGCGGCGTGAGACACAGGGGCGAGAACCATGAGCGTCGTCGATTGGCAAGTCGTATCGGACGTCTTCGCCGACGCACTCGAGCAGCCGCCCGAAACGCGGTCCGCGTTCGTCGCGGCTCGCTGTGGGCATCGGCCCGAGGTGCGCGCGGCCGTCGAGCGGCTGCTCGAGGCGGAGTCCGCGGCCGAGCCGGAGTTCATGAAGGGACTCGATCCCGCCGCGCGGGCCGCCGCGATTCGTGCCTTCGAGAGCCCGCCCGATCATGTGGGTTCGTTTCGCCTCATCCGTGAGGTCGGGCGCGGCGGCATGGGCCAGGTGTTTCTAGCCGACCGCGCCGATGGCCAGTTCGAGCAGCGCGTGGCCATCAAGCTGCTCAAGCGAGGCATGGACAGCGATGCGATCCTCGCGCGATTCTTTCGCGAACGCCAGATCCTCGCCGCCCTGAACCACCCGAACATCGCACGCCTGGTCGATGGCGGCATTGCCGAGGACGGGCGTCCCTACGTCGCAATGGAGCACGTCGAAGGTAAGCCGATTACGCGTTACTGTGACGAGCACCGCCTGTCCATCGACGAGCGCCTGGCGCTGTTCTGCCGCGTCTGTCTCGCCGTCGAGTATGCGCATCGCAATCTGATCGTGCACCGCGACCTCAAGCCGTCCAACATCCTCGTGACTCCTGACGGCGAGCCGAAGCTCCTCGATTTCGGGATCGCGAAAGTCCTGTCCCCGGACCGGCTCGACGCGGACACGACGACACTGACCGCTGCCGGCACGCGCATGTTCACGCCCGAGTACGCGGCGCCCGAGCAGTTTCGCGACCACGCGATCACCACGTCCGCTGATGTCTTCAGCCTCGGTGCGGTACTCTACGAGCTGCTGGCCGCACACCGGCCGTTCGGCGCCCGCCACAATGCAACGCGGTCGGAACGACAGCTCGAAGAGGAGGCGCCGCGCGTCACGCAAGCATTGGCCGCGCCGAGCGCTGCTCCACCGGCGGGACATGCACCTCCCGCGGTGGATGTGATCGCGGCCGAGAGGTCCACCGATCCAGGTCGTTTGCGCCGGCAGCTCGCCGGCGATCTCGAAACGATCGTCGCGACGGCGCTCCGGCCTGCGCCCGAACGGCGCTACGCGTCCGTTGAAGCGCTGCGGGATGACATCACCCGGCACCAGCTGCAGCTGCCCGTCAGAGCGAGGCCGGACACGGCCGGGTACCGGCTCTCGCGGTTCGTTCGGCGTAACCGGCTGAGTCTGCTCGGCGCGGCCGCCGTCTCGACAATCGTGCTCGGCTTCGGCGCCACCGCACTCGTGCAGGCTGGACAGATCCGCAGACAGGCCCGGGACCTCGAGCGTGAACGTGACCGCGCCCGCAGTGAGGCGCTGGCGGCCGAGAGCGTTTCCGATTTCCTGATCGGCATTTTCGAGGTCAGCGATCCGATGCTTCAGAGCGGTGGCGATTCGATTCTGGCGCGTCAGCTCCTCGATCGTGGTGCCGAGCGCATTGAAACCGATCTCGAGGGCCAGCCCGCGCTTCAGGCGCGCATGCTCAGCGTCATGGGCCGGGCCTACGACAATCTCTCGCACAGCGATCTGGCCGAACCGCTCCTGCGACGCGCGATCGAGCTTCAACGCGCCACCGCGGGTGACTCGACCCCCGCCGTGGTCGCAACGCTACGGCACCTCGCCCAAGTACAGCGGACGAGGGGCCACCGCTCCGGTGCGGCGGCAACGTTGCGCGAAGCCATAACACGTCAGGAGAGAATCGATCCGCACGACCCGATCATCGTCTCTTTGCTCGAGCAGCTCGCTACCGTTCTCCACGAAAGGGGGGATGCTGAAGGTGTCGCCGCCACGGCCGCTGACGCGCTCGAGCGGCTCGGGGATACCCGGCCCGATCGCCTGGCGGCGTCCGCTCAACCGCTCCGCGGTTTGATCAGCCTGCTGAGCTATAGCCGCGATTGGGAGGGGTTGGAGCACGCGCATCGCAAGCTCGTCGAGGTCGTGCGTGCCACGGATGGGCCACACAGCGCTTCAATGGCGAGAGCCTACGCGAGCTGGGCCGAGGCACGCATGCGGATCAGGCACGGACAGCGCGAACCTTGGTCGACCCCGCGCCCCGCTAGCGGCGCCGACACCTTGCTGTCATTCGCCGTCGCGATCCTTCACGACCTCGACATCAGCTCCATTGAGGACGCCAACGCACTCGCTCAGGTCGCGGTCATCACGGAGCTGGCGGGATGGCTGAGCCTCGCCGATTCGCTCCAGCGTACGGCCATAGACGTGTACAGCCAGAACCTGGGCGAGGATCACCGTACGGTCGCGGCAGCTCGCATAGTGCTGGCTGCTACACTCCTGAAACGCGGCACGCCCGCGGACGCGGTTCCACAGCTGGAACGTGCAATCGCGGCTCTCCAGCAAGAGGCGGAGTCACCCGGTTTGCTTCCTGCCGCCGAATGGCGACTCGCGGTGGCTCTACGCGATGCCGGCCGAGTCGCGGAATCCGTGTCCGTTTTCCAAAGTGCGACTCGCCGCTTCGAGGCTGGCTTCGAACCCGACTTCATCCTCACCGCAACGGTGCGCCACGATCACGGCAAGGCGCTGATCGAGCTCGGTCGCGCGAGCGAAGCCGAGCCCTTGCTCGGGCGTGCAATCGAGGTCCTTGCCAACCGGTGGGGCGAGCACAATGCGCGCGCGGATGAGGTACGCATCGATCTAGGCCGGGCCCTGACCGCCCTCGGTCGTTACTCGGACGCGGACCAGATCCTCGCCGCCGTGCTGGGCCGGCTCGAAGAGATACGCGGTCCGGATGATGACCTCACGCAGCGTGCACGCGCCGCGCTCGAGTCGCTCCACGCGATGCGCTCGGCCGGCAAGACGAACGGCGGTGGCGAGGCGGCGTGATCGAGCTTCGAGCGGCGCGACGCGATTCACTCGTACCGCAGCGCGTGCATTGGATCGACACGGGACGCGCGCAACGCTGGGATGAAGCCCGCGCCGAGCGCAAAGATTGCGAGCACGACGATGGCGATCCCGATGACCACGGGGTCATTGCCCCCGAGCCCGAACAGCAGCGATCTCGCGGCGCGGCCGAGGCCGAGCGCACCTGCGACGCCGATCACGCTCCCGATCAGGAAGATACGCGTCACCTGACCCAGCACCATGCGCTGAACGCGCGTGGCGTCGGCGCCGAGCGCCATGCGCACGCCGATCTCGCGCGTGCGTTGGGCGACGGTGTAGGCCAGCACGCCGTAGAGGCCAATGGCGGCGAGCAGCGTGGCGAGCCCGGCGAACGCGGCCGAGAGTGTGCTGATCATGCGGTCGAGGAAGACGTTCTCGCGAACCTGCTGCGCCATCGTCTTGAGGTTCTCGACGGGCAGATTCGGCTCGAGCCGCGCGATCACGCCGGGGACGGCGCGCAGCACCTGCTGCGGGTCGAGAGCCGTCCGGACGTAGAAGTTCAAGAAGCCGATGTCTTCGTTCTGGCGGTACGGCATGAAGAACAAAGGCGGCACCTCGGCTTTTACCTCGCTGTATTTCGTGTCCCGCGCGAGCCCGATGATCTGAACGTTCAAGGAGTCGCCGTCCGTCGACATCCATTTGCCGACTGCTTCGCGACCCAGATTGAACTTCTCGGCGAACGCTTCGTTGACGATTGCGACCCTGAGCGAGCCCATCGCGTCGCTGGCGGTGAATTCGCGGCCGGCGAGCAGCGGGATGGCGAACGTACGGAAGTAATTCGGTCCGATCTCGTTGTAGCGCGCGTTCGTGTCGATGTCGGGACCGCCCTCGAAGCCCTGGACGGACACGTCTGTGCCCCAGTTGCTGCCCGAGAGCAGCGGCACCATCGCCGCGGTCACGCTCGTCACGCCGGGGAGCGCCTCGAGGGCCTCCTCGACTTGGCCGAACAGCACGCGGCTGCGCTCCGGCTCGAAACCGTTGAGCTCCGGGGATATGCCGAATGTGACCACATTGTCGACGTTCAGGCCGAGGTCGACGCGTGCGACGTTCAACAGGCTCTTCAGAAACAGACCCGCCGAGATGAGCAGCGCCATCGACAACGCGATCTGGACGGTGACGAGCGCCGAGCGGAAGCGCATCGCGGTGCGCGCGCCAAGGATGTTGCCAGCGTTGGCACGGATCGTCGAGACAATGTCCGGCCGCGTGCTGTGGAGGGCGGGGAACAATCCGAAGAGCAGCCCGGTCCCGATCGACAGGGCCGCCGCGAAGAGCAGCATGGGTTTGCGCAGCTGGAGCTGAATCGTGGCCGCGGAGTCGGGCGGCAGGATCGAGCCGATCAGCGCGAGCGTCCAGTGCGCCACGAACAGGCTGGCGACGCCGCCGAGGAGCGCGAGCACGCACGATTCCGTGAGCAGCTGCGCCAGCACGCGCGGCCGGTTCGCGCCGAGCGCGAGGCGGATCGCCATCTCGATGCTGCGGTTCGCGCCCCGCGCGAGCAGAAGGTTCGCGATGTTCGCGCACGCGATGAGCAACACGATGCCTGTGGTCGTGAACAGCAGGATCAGCGGCATGCGTGCCTCGCCGTGCACCGAGCTCTGGCCGCGCCGGCCCGGCTCGACGAGGACCTCCTTGGCGCGGAACTCCGCCATCGTCTGATCGCTCATGCCCTCCTGAAGCGGCGCTTCGATGTCGTTCAGTATCGGCCGATATGCCATGTTCACGGCCGCAGTGGCGCGTTCGATCGACACGCCCGGCCCGAGTCGGGCGAACAGGTAGGCCCAGTAGGCGCGCCGGTTGTCGAATCGGTCGAACCACGACGACATCAGCCCACCCATCGTGATCGGTACGAACACCGTCGGCTGCGCGCCCAGCGTCGTGCCCTCGAAGCCGCGTGGCGCGACGCCGATCACCGTGAGCGAGTTGCCGTTGACGATGATGGTCTGGTTCAGCACACCGGGATCGCCGCCCAGCCGAGACTGCCAGAAGCTGTGGCTCAACACGGCAATGGGGTGCCCGCCGATCGTCTCGTCGTCGGACGGGCCGATCAGCCGGCCGAGCGCCGGCCGAAGGCCCAGCAACGGGAAGTACGACCCCGAGACGAGCATGCCTTCGCCGTTCAAAGTCTCGCCCTGGTACGCCACGTTGACGCCAAACGCGCGATGCGCAGCAATGCCGGCGAACTCGGTGCTGGCATTCTCGAGGTCGCGGAACATCAGATAACTGAAGACCGCGTCGCAGTCGCCCGCTTGACCGCACGACTGCGAGCCCGGTTTCGGTCCTGGCGCGGAGAGGTTGACCAGCCGGTCCGGATCTGTGACGGGGAGCGGCCGCATCAGGAACTGCTCGAAGAGCGAGAAGATGGCGGCGTTGGCACCGATGCCGAGCGCGAGCGAGAGGATCGCGACGGCCGTGACGAACGGCGTCCTGAAGAGCCCGCGGAACGCGAGCATGATGTTTTTCATGTTGTTCGGCGACTCGGTTGTCTAGGGCGTGCCCTGATCGATCTACGAAACGCGCGCGGCGGCAGTTTCGCCCCTGTCCGCGGTTCCCTCCTTAAGACACCGAGCAGAGGCCGAAACGTTGCGCGCCGGCGCCCGCCATGAATCGGGGAACGCCGGCGCGCTCTCGGGCATCGCCTTGGGTCGGCGATCGGGCGCCGCCTATGCTTCGGCGAGTTGATCCTTGAGTTGTGCGTGTCGGTCCGTGCCTTCGCCGGGCCCGAAGTCCTCGAGCTCGAAGAGCTGGCGGATCTCGATCTCGTCATCCTCGTCCTCGAACGGAGGACGGCCGAACGGAACGCGCTTGGCCCATGCAATCGCCTCCTCGAGCGAGTCCACGCGAATGATCCAGAAACCGGCGATCAACTCCTTGGTCTCGGAGAACGGCCCGTCGAGAACCGTCGGCGTGGCGCCCGAGAATTTGACGCGCGCACCCTTCGAGCTCGGCTGGAGCCCGTCGCCCGCGAGCATGACGCCGCTCTCGACGAGTTCCTCGTTGAACTTCGCCATCTCCGCGAGCTGCTCCTGGGTCGGAAGGACGCCCGCCTCGGACTGTTCGCTCGCCTTGACGATCATCATGAACCGCATCGCTATGTCTCCTTGGTTTCGGTTTCCGAGCCGTTATGGGCGCGGTCCGGCCCGCGAGCCCCGACTCTACAGTACGGTCGAACGAGCCGCGTCGGGATCGACAAACTCGTCGATGGCGCGCAGGAGCCGTTTGGCGCTCGAGCGGATGCGCGCGAGCTGATCGCGCTGCTGCGGCGTCAGCGGCCCGTCCAGCTCGACGAGGTCAACGTAGCCGGTGATCGCGTGGATTGGCGTGCGAATCTCGTTGCCGATCGTCGCGAGGCAGTCGGCCATCGAGCTGTTCCGCTCCGCCTCTTCGCGAGCGGCGATTTCGGCGGCGATCCGCTGTTCGAGCGTCCTGTTTTCGCGTACCAGCTCAGCCGCCAGCTCCCGCACCTCGCCGTGCCGCAGTTCCAGCTCGCGGCGGCGGCCATGCGCCCGTACGGCCGCGCCGTCGAGCGCCGCCCCGAGCGCGCCCAACTCGCCGGCGCGGCGCACCATCAGCGGACTGGGACGATCACCCGCCGCGATCGCGTGGGCCAACGCGCGCAGCGGCCGAATCGAGCGCGTCAGTCCGCGCCCGAGCAGCCATGTCGCCAGCGCGGCGGCCAGGATGACGCCACCCCCGACGCCGACAGCTCCCCTCAGCAGCCGCCGCGCGTCCGCGAGGACTTCACCCGCGGGCACCTCTGCCACCACGAACCACGCCGTGCCGGCGACCTCGGTCGCGTGCGCGAGCTGCCGCTCCCCCGCCGCGAGCGTGTACTCGCTTGCCCCCGCGAACGGCCACACGGCGGGCGCCGCAAGCGGCTCGCCCCCGAGCGTCGACCACAGGTCACCCGGCGTGCTGGCGAGTCGAATGGTAGGGCCCGCGGCAGCCGAGTCGAGCGTGAGCCGCTGAAGCTCGTAATCGAGCCCATGCAGCTGCGCGAGCCACCCGATCTGCTCGTGCGCGGAGCCGATCGGCACGGTCGCCCACGCGCTCGGCCGACCCTCCGCCCAGAAGATCGGGCCGAAGCCGCCGTCCGCGGGAGCACCCAGTAGCGCCGCGCCGAGCCCGTCACCCTCGTCGTCACCCGCACCCGCTTCCGGGGCTGGCAGCGACCAGAGCAGCGGCGATCCATCCCGCGACAGGATCACGGCGGGCGCGAGCGAATCCGTTTCGGTAGCAAGCTGATCGAGAATCGCGCGGGCCTCAATTTTGGCTCTCGCGCCGCCCGACAGGAGGTACGCGTTGAGACCCGTATCCACGGCCAGTCCGCGCATGCGGCGGAGCGTGAACGCGGCGTCACCCTCGAGCGTCGTCGCCCCGGAACGGGCCAAGGACTCGACTCGTGACCGCGCCGATCGCAGCACGGCGCTCCGCACCTCGACATAGCTGGCCCACCCGATCGCGGCCAGCGCCACCGCCAGCAGCACGACGGCAAGGAGTGGTAGCTCGAGCTCGAGTGGGACATTTCTCGAGCGCCTCGCCACGCTCGTGAATCCGGTCATAACTTTTCGACGTACCGGGGTCCTGCCGAAAGCCATCGAGGAGATGCGCCAAGACTAGCACGATGGCGGGGGCCGCGACAGACTCGGCGGTGCATGTGTCACGCGGCGGCATGATGAACCAACGCGAAGAAGGTCGACCCCGCGCGGCGGCCGACCTTCTCCTAACGCCGGTCCGAGACGACGGCGTCATCTATTCGGGCTCTTCTTCTTCCCAGTCCTCGTCCTCCCACTCCTCCTCGTCCTCGAGATCTTCGTCGTCTTCCCAGTCCTCGTCTTCGTCCTCCCACTCGTCGTCGTCCTCGAAATCCTCTTCCTCTTCGTCCCAGTCCTCGTCCGGCTCCGCGTTGTCAAACGCCAGGAGCTCAGGCTCGAGAAGCGACCGTTGGGTGCTCAGCACGTCCGCCATTTTTGCGGTCTCCTTTGGGCCAGGCTGTTGGGTACGCCGGTCAACGAATCCTGGCGGATCAGAGCCGGCTCGCTCCGAACGCCGCCAAGGTAAACGGAGCATCCGCCGTGTCAAGCCTTTTGTCGGGGCCTCATCCCGCGCGGCGCGCGGCCTTCTTCCGCTCGTGCGTACGGAGGTGGCGTTTACGCAGCCGGATCGCCGCGGGCGTGATCTCGACGAGCTCGTCGTCATTGATGAACTCGAGGGCCGACTCGAGGGTGATCGGCCGGGGCGTCTCGAGCATGATCGCGTCATCGGCGCCCGCGGCGCGGATGTTCGTAAGCTTCTTGCCGCGCGTCACGTTCACCTCGAGGTCGCCGGGACGTGTGTTTTCGCCCACGATCATCCCCTCGTAGACCTCGACGCCGGGCCCGATGAACAGCGTCCCCCGCTCCTGCAAGTTCCAGAGCGCGTAGGCCACGGACTCGCCGTTCGCCATGCTGACCATGACGCCGCGATCCCGGCCGCGCAGCGGGCCGGCCCACGGCCCGTACTCGAGGAAACGGTGGTGAAGGATCCCCTCGCCGCGTGTGTCCGTCAGGAACTCGCTGCGGTAGCCGAACAAGCCGCGCGCGGGCACGCTGTGAACCAGGCGCACGAGGTCGGCCGTCGTGGCGGCCGCGCCTGAGCCGGCGGCCACCCGCGAGGACGGGTCGGGCACGCGCATCTCCCGCATCTCGCCGCGCCGCGAGCCGAGCTTCTCGATGACGACTCCGACGAAGCGCTCGGGCACGTCGACCATGACCTCCTCGTACGGCTCGAACACCTGGCCGTCCGGCCCGGTGCGCGTGATGATGCGCGGCCGGGACACACAGAACTCATAGCCCTCGCGCCGCATCGTCTCCATCAGGATGCCGAGGTGCAGCTCGCCGCGGCCGGAGACCGTGAACGTGTCCGGTGAGTCCGTGTCCTCGACGCGCAATGCGACGTTGCGCTCGAGCTCGCGGTAGAGCCGGTCACGCAGCTGACGGCTGGTCACGTACTTCCCGTCCCTGCCTGAAAGTGGCGATGTGTTGACGAGCACATCCACCGAGATCGTCGGCTCCTCGACCGTGATGCCCGCGAGCGGCTCCGGGACCGCAGGATCGACGATCGTCGCGCCAATCTCGACGCCTTCGAGGCCGGCGAGTGCGACGATCTCACCGGCACCCGCGTCCTGGACATCGCGGCGCTCGAGGCCCTCGAACGTGTACAGCTTCGCCACCCGGCCCTGGCGATTCGTGGACGGCGAGCCGTCGGCCGCGGCCGCCGCGCGCGGTGCGATCAGCACGACCGATTCGCCGACGCCGACCCGGCCGCGCTCGATCCGGCCGATCGCGAGACGGCCCAGGTACGGCGAATGGTCGATCGTCGACACGAGCATCTGGAACGGCGAAGTCTCGTCGCTCGGCGGCGCGGGCACGGCCTCGAGGATCGTGTCGAACAGCGGGACCAGGTCCCGGCGCTCGTCATCCAACTCGCGAACCGCGTAGCCATCGCGCGCGGACGCGTAGAGGAACGGTGCGTCGAGCTGTGCCGTTTCGGCGTCGAGCGCCAGAAACAGCTCGAGCACCTCATCGTGTACGCGCAGCGGCTCGGCGTCCGGCCTGTCGACTTTGTTGATCACCACGATCGGCGCCAGGCCCAGGCCGAGCGCCTTGCGCGTGACGAACCGCGTCTGCGGCATCGGCCCGTCGAACGCGTCGACCAGCAGCAGCACACCATCGACCATCCGAAGGATCCGCTCAACCTCGCCGCCGAAGTCGGCGTGGCCGGGCGTGTCGACGATGTTGATGTGCACGCCCTTGTAGTT
>JBOHRM010000026.1:0-6280 GCA_050732715.1 Longimicrobiales bacterium | reverse complement strand
TACCGCTGACGATCAGAGAACCGCCGTAGACCATGAGCAGCGCACCCGTTCGCGTCGCCCGGGCCGAACCCCGCATCGCTCGCACGAACCCGTACGCCGCCAGGAGCACCATCACCCCCGTGAGGATCAGGTTCGACCGCTGCATCCACCCATGCTCGCCCAGCATCAGCAGGCTGAGCGGATGACGCGACAGGTCGAACCCGTCCCGCGTCAGCGCGAGCACCACGCCGACCACCAGGTAGAACACACCCGCGACAACCCCGTAGCCCAGCAGTGAACGCGTGACCGCCGCCGCCCTGTCGAATCCCTCGCCCCCAGACCTTGGGCTCATCTCGACCTCTCGATCTCCCGATGCGGTTCCACGAGTCTTAGCACGGCTGGCCTCTCTCATCCGAGAGGTTATTATACTCGCAAGGGCAATAGTACACTCATGAGTTTCCGGCGTCCAGGGGTAGGTCGGTGAGGGTAAGGCGTGAGCGCGCGGCGCTCGATCCACGGGTGGCCCGGTCACGCGCGGCGATCCTCGAGGCGGCGAGCCGGCAGTTTCTCGCCCACGGATATCTCGCGGCGAACGTCGACGAGATCGCGGCGGAGGCGCGGGTCTCGAAGAGGACGATTTACAATATTTTCGGCGGCAAGGAGCAGCTGTTCCGCGAGATCTTGAGCGGCTCGATCGAGACGGCGGAGCGGTTCGCCCGGCAGGTGGCGGGTGAGTTGGGCGAGGCCGCGGATGTCGAGGCGGAGCTGACGGAGCTCGCGGTCCTTCTGGCACAGACGGTCGTGAGTGAGCGCATCGTGACGCTGCGCCGTTTGTTGATCGGCGAGGCGGCGAGGTTCCCGGAGCTTGCGCGCGAGTATTACGGGCGAGCGCCGGGCCGCGTCATGGCTGCGATCGCAGAGGGCCTCGCGAGG
The DNA here is from genome assembly GCA_050732715.1 of Longimicrobiales bacterium. Lineage (GTDB taxonomy): Bacteria > Gemmatimonadota > Gemmatimonadetes > Longimicrobiales > RSA9 > JBOHRM01. Next base: position 5,368 of record JBOHRM010000026.1, on the reverse strand, counting down.
TTGGACCGTCGCGGGCTCCTGCGGGTGGAGAACCCTCTGCTCGCGTCGGAGCATTTCGCGTTTCTGGCGATCGGCGCTTCTCTGGACCGCGCCCTTTTTGTCGGTGTCGAGGACGCGCCGCCGGCCGGAGAGATCGCGGATCGGGCGCGCGAGGGCGTCGCCGCGTTCGTGCGGGCGTACCGTCCCACCCGGGAGCCCACGAACCTATGATACCCGGGGCCTGAGCTACAGTACACGCTACAAAATGTATTCCCGAACGACCCCTCGGCAGCCAGCCGAGCGATCCGTGCGTCACTTCGCAGGTAGGCCCAGGCCTGACCTGGCGAGCACGGACGCGACGAAGGCCGACTTGCCATCGGTATAGCTGTTTGACCTCGAAACAGCAGGGAAGCCGCCCGAGGACTCCGAATCGATAGCGGGTTTTCAACCCCCCGGCCCTATGGACTGTCTAAGCCGGGTAGCGCAAAACAACCCCGATGGGAGGCCGACCACGATGGCGCCGTTCCAGCGATTTCTCGATCGTGTCCACAGGGACGGCCGGGCGGCTGTTCGCGGCCTGCAGCGGTCCCCCGGTTTCACCGCTGCGATCGTGTTGACGCTGGCGCTCGGCATCGGCGCGAACGCGGCGATGTTCGGCATAGTCGACCGGATGATGCTCCGGCCGTACCCGTACCTGCGCGATCCGGCGTCGGTTCACCGGGTCTATTGGCGGACGTTCGATCGCGGCATCGAATCCATCCGATGGGACGGCGAATACCGGCGCTACCTGGACTTCCAGGAATCGACGACGTCATTCTCGGAGGTGGCCGCGTTCGCACGTCGCACGGTGGCGGTCGGAACGGGCGACGCCGCGCGCGAACGTCCGGTCGCGATGGTCAGCGCCAGCTTCTTCGGGTTCTTCGATGCGCGGCCCGAGCTCGGGCGCTTCTTCAGCGCGGCGGACGATGTCGCGCCGCAGGGCGAGAACGTGGTCGTGCTCGGCCACGCGTTCTGGCAATCGGGGCTCGGCGGCCGGGACGTGATCGGCGAGCGTCTGTTGATCGATCAAATACCCGCCGTGATCGTCGGCATCGCACCCGCGGGCTTTACCGGCACCTTCGATGGCGAGCCGCCTGCCGCGTACATCCCGGTCACGACGTATGCCGGGCTGCGCGGGCCGTCCTACCTCAGCACGTACTCCTGGCGCTGGATCGAGATGATGGTGCGGCGAAAGCCGGGTGTGAGCATCGAGCAGGCGTCGGCGGATGCGACGCGGGCGGCGGTCCAAACGTGGACCAGCAGACGCGTGCTGGAGCCGGACCTTCCGTCGCCCGCCGAGGCGCGACCGAGTGCGATCCTCGCATCGCTCAGGCTGGGTGCGGGCCCGGATCCCTCGCTCGAGGCGCGCACGGCGCTCTGGGTCGCGGGTGTTGCGGCGATCGTTCTTCTCATCGCCTGCGCCAACGTCAGCAACCTGTTCCTCGCACGCGGTCTCAGGCGGCGGAGCGAGCACGCCGTCCGCCTCGCGCTCGGCGGAACCCGCGGCCGGCTGCTCGCGGAATCTCTCACGGAGAGCCTGGTACTCGCATCGCTGGGCAGCATGGCCGGTCTCGTCGTCGCGCAATGGGGCGGCGCGACGGTCCGAGGCCTTTACACGAATGACCCTATGCCGATGCAGGTTTTCAACGATGTGCGCACGCTCGCCGCCACCGCGGCAATCACGCTCGCGGTGGGGCTCATCATCGGACTCGTCCCTGCGCTTCTCGCCGGTCATAGCGATGTGGCGTCCGCGCTCCGGAGCGGAGGGCGCCACGGCACGTACCGTGGCTCGCGGGCGCGGTCCGCGCTGCTCATCGTGCAGGCCGCGCTCTCGGTGGTGCTCCTGGTCGGCGCCGGTCTCTTCGTGCGCAGCCTCGACCGCGTCACGTCGATGCACATGGGTTACGATGGCGAGTCCGTTCTCCTCGCCACTGCCAATCTGCGCGGCGTGCAGCTAGACGACAGCGCACGCATTCGTCTCGGTAGCGCGCTCCTACGCGCGGCGCAGACCCTGCCGAACGTCGAGCACGCCAGCAGCGTCATGACCGTGCCACTCCTCGAGACGGGGGCGACCTACCTGGGCGTGGCCGGGGTCGATGACGTCGATCAACTCGGCATGTTCAGTTATCAGTCCACGACGCCGGACTACTTCCGCGTCATGCGCACGCGCATCCTACGCGGCCGTGGCATCACGGACGAGGACCGCGCAGGATCGCCGCGCGTGGCCGTTGTCAGCGAATCCATGGCGCGCGTGTTGTGGCCGGGGCAGGATCCGATCGGCCAGCGGATGCACGTGTTCTCCGATACGACGCCCTGGACCACGGTGGTCGGTGTAGCCGAAGACATCGTCCAGAGCGGTGTGAGCGAGCCGCAGCGATACCACTATTACCTGTCCAGTTCGCAGTTCTGGCCGCAGTGGAGCAGCTCGCGCCTATTGGTCCGCGCGCGCGGAGACGTCGCCGCGGCTGCCGAGCGGCTTCGCGTCGTGCTCCAGGCCGAGATGCCAGGGGCGTCGTACGTGGCCGTCCGGCCGTTTCGCGAGCTCGTCGATGCGGAGCGCAGGTCGTGGCGGCTGGGTGCGATGCTGTTCGCCGCCTTCGGCTTACTCGCTCTCATCGTAGCCGCCGTCGGACTCTACGCGGTCATCGGCTACGAGGTGGCGCAACGCCGGCGCGAGGTCGGGATTCGTGTCGCGCTCGGCGCCCGGTCGCGTGACGTTGTGCGCCTCGTCCTGTGGCAGGGCGCGCGCTTTGCCCTCGTCGGTACGGCGCTCGGTTGCGGCCTGGCCATCGTCGGCGGGCGTTGGATCCAGCCGCTGCTCTTTCAGGTGTCAGCGGCCGATCCCGCGGTCTGCGGCGCGGTGGTCGGGGTCATGCTGCTCGTCGCACTGGGCGCGAGCGCACTTCCCGCCGGCCGCGCAGTGCGATGCGATCCAAACGTCGCGCTTCGCAGCGAGTAGCGCATCGACGATCTCGTCCTCGACCTGGTCACCTCCGAAGGTGCCGCGGTTTGACGGCGAGCGCGTCGACGTGCAGTGTGAAGGTCGACATCGCTCATCACCCTCCTGCCGAGGTGAATCTTGGAGCTACGATCCGCCGGCCGGCACGGGGCGCATCGGACCACGATCGTCGCTGGCATGCTTGCCCTCATCCCGACATGTCAGAGACACGCCCCCATCGGGACGGCCAACGAGATTGCGGTCGTTGCGTCCCGAGGCGTATGGGACGCGCTCGATCAGGAGATCATCGCGACGCTCGAGCCACGCACATTCATGGTGCGACACGAGCGAATCCTCCGCGTTGCGTACGCCGAGCCCGAAGACCTCGTTTCGAGCGACCTGCGCCGCATGCGGCGACTCCTCTTGGTCGGCTCAGCAGAGGAACCGCTCATCGCGCAGGCTTTCGCCGGCCGAGATGCGAACGGGCTGACGCCTCCGACCGTGGTGCTGCTGCCCGATGTCTGGGCAAAGAACCAGATCGTGACCGTCGCCCTCCTGCCGGATACGGCCCAGGCAGACGCGCTTGCCCCGTTGCTCCCACGAATCCGCGATGCCTTTCTCCGGCAGTTCGACGAGCACATCAGGCGTGGGATGGCAGTCATTCCAACAAACGAGTGGCTTGCAGAGCGGCTGCGGCGAGTGACTGGCGCCACACTCGCCGTACCGCAGACCTACATGCCCGAGCAGCTCGATACGGACGTCTTCGTCTTCCGGCAAGAGGAACAGGGGTTCACCCCCGTAGCCCGAACCATCACCATCGATTCTCGGGCTCGTGACGCCATTGACTGGACCCCCGAAGCCGTAGGGCAATGGCGCTCCGAGCTGGCTGAGCAGGCAAATCGACCGCCCCACGTGACCGAACCGTCCGCGACTGCGCTGCGCGGTGAGCTCGCCGGCCAGCCGACCCTTCAAATTCGGGGCGTATGGTCCACCCCGCCGGGCGAATGGCCTTCCGCGGGCCCGTTCACCGCCCGGATGGTCGATTGCTCTGAGCGGGTGTTCCTGATCGACGCGTGGCTCTATGCTCCCGTCGACGACAAGTACGAGTACATGTATCAGTTGGACCGAATTCTCGACACGTTCAAGTGTCCAACCGAGCAGCACTCAGCCGCCGCCGGATGAAAGCCATCGCTTCTCGAACAAGACGCTCTCGAGCGCGCAGGTCGGCGGATCCGATGGTAAGATCCTGAACCGGCGGGTCATTCGACGGCTCGTGGACAACGCCAACGAGCGACGGCGGGAGACAGGGAAGGACCGCTGGACCGCATTGGTCGAGGCCGGACAGGTCCGGCTCCGCCCGCCGTGGTAGGAGTTCTCTCGCAAAGGCGAGAAGTCCGCAAAGGGAACGCGAAGACCGGTACCGAGCGATCTTGGCGTACCCTTGGCGAGCTTCGCGCCTTTGCGAGAGAATTCCTTACCGGCCCAGATGGCCGGCGCAGCGCAAGCGCAAAGAACTGAGCAGGGCGCTTGGTGTTCGGCCGCCGGTTCGGCTATCTTGTTATGAAGCCTGAGAACTGACGGGGAAATGCGCCGGCGGCACCGTACATCTCTAGGAATTCTCCTTCTATACTCGCTGGCGCTGATCTCGCCCCAGCGGGCGGACATTGTACTGCCCGTCGCGCAAGCCTGCGCGTGGTCCGCCGATGCGTGCCCGTCGTCCGCTCTTTCGCTGCGCTCCCATACCGGGGCATCCGCTTCCTGGGTCCTCGGCCTCGGCGCGCTCATCGATGCGGGAAGACCGCTCGAAGTCTCACCCGATCCGTCCGAGTTCGGGGGCCTCGACGCGATCTTTGCCGCCCGCAGCGAGCGCAACTGGGCCCGGGCGTCTGCTTCCACGCGAGAACATCGCGCCGTAAGCCCCGCGATCCGTGAGGCCGGAATCGGCCTCGCCGCATCTCCACCACGAGCTCCACCGGTCAACCTCTGAGCTGCTGAAACCAGCTCGAGAATCGCTGTGACGCAATGCTGGCGGGTGAGGTTCGCCCGCCAGGCTCACGACTCATGCGCGGAAAGGACCGGTATGCTCGCGCTCGTTGCACTCATCCAAGACGATGGCCTCACGGTTCGTGAGGTTCTATCGAACATACCGCATGACGCGGCCGCCATTTTCGTATACCTGCTGCTCGCTCTTTTCATCGGCTTCATCTGGTGGGGCAGTCGCAGCCGCCCCACGCAGAACGATCGTGAAACGGCGAGAGACGATGCGAAAGACGTGGACGATCAAGGCGTTCGGTGACGTCTCGATAGAGTGGTCCGTGGCCGAAGTGAGTCGCTCGAATGCCAAGGAATCTCGGCCACGGATCAATAGTGGCCCGTCACCGAGGTTCTGACGGCCTGCGCGCACCGCTGCAT
>JBOHRM010000025.1:0-5971 GCA_050732715.1 Longimicrobiales bacterium | reverse complement strand
CGTCGCGCGGTCAGGGCGGATGCAGCGGGTCTCGAATGCAGCGGAATTCTGCAACGAGGTACTAGGGGGTTGTTGCGTCGCAACAATCTTGCGCGGAAGGGATGCCCCTACCATGCTGGGGTTGGCTGGCCGCGGCGCGCGCGACCTGTAATCGTGATCCGGGCGAGTCGCTGGACCGGCTCGAGACAGCGGCTGAGGACGCTCCGCCTGCGTTGTCGTCGCTCCTGGGCGTTCGTGCGGCGTCCACGAATTCCGCGTTCGGCCGTCACGCCGCGCCGTATGCGATTCTGAGGGCTCGCGCAGAAGCCTGGTTCCCGAATGAGGAGGTTCCAGTGCCGTCCGCTGCCCTGCGCCGGAAGCCATCGCGGCGGGCGTGACCTATCAAACTTTCGCCTATGAGGTGGTCTGGTGAACCTCTTCACGCGCACCACTGGATCGCGATGAGATCCCTCCTGCTCGACCTGCGTCACAGCTTCCGCCTGCTGTGGTACGAGAAGGCGTTCGCGGCCACGGTGGTCCTTACGCTGGCCGTGTGCGTGGGGGTGAACGCGACGGTCTTCTCGGTGGTGAACGCGGTGCTGCTCGCGCCGTTGCCGTTCCCCGATGCGGACCGACTCGTCGTCGTTCTGAACAGCTATGCTGGCGCGGATGTGCCCGAGGCGCCAACTAGCCCAACGGATTACTTCGTCCGCCGCGAGCGCGTGGCATCGTTCCAATCGCTCGCGCAGTTCCAGCCCTGGACGCCGACAGTCGGTGAGTCGGGTGCAACTGAGCGCATCCGCAGCCTCCAGGTGACGGCGTCGTTCTTCCCGATGCTCGGCGTGGAGCCGCGGCTCGGCCGCGGGTTCCGCGAGGAAGAGATGGCCGTCGGCAATCAGCAGGTCGTGATCCTGACGCACCGCTATTGGGAAGAACAGTTCGGCAACGATCCGGCCGCGCTCGAGAGCGATCTGCGCATTGACGGGCTGCCGTATCGGATCGTCGGGATCCTGCCACCTGGTTTCCGTATGCCCCAAAACGCCGCGCCGGAGCTCCGCCTGGCGCGGGAGGAACCGCGTCTCTTCATGCCAATCCCGTATTCGCTGGAGAGTCGCGGGCTGGACAGGTGGCATAGCAACAATAACTACTACATGTGGGCGAGGCTCCGGTCGGGCGTGTCGATCGACGAGGCCCGCGCCGAGAACGATGCGCTCAACGCCGCGCTGGTCGCAGAATCGACGATCCCGAATGTAGCGCAGTTGGTTCAGAATGTAGGCTACGGAACGCTGATCGAGCCGCTTCGCGATGATCTGGTGCGCGAGGTACGAGCGACGCTCTATCTGCTTTGGGCCGGCGCCATGTTCGTGCTGCTGATCGGCTGCGTGAACATCGCCGGACTGATCCTGGCGCGGAGCCAGGTGCGATTGCGCGAGGTTGCGACGCGACTCGCCGTCGGCGCTCCTCACCCTCTGCTGGTGCGCGAGATGCTAGTGCACGCCCTCGTGCTTGCATTGATCGGCGGTGCGCTGGGCGTGCTGCTTTCGCTCACCGGCATTCGACTGCTCGGTGCGCTCGGGGCCAACGAGCTCCCACGCGGGACCGGCATCACGATCGATGCGACGGTGCTGCTCTTTACGCTGGTGCTAGCGGTCACGGCCGGCCTCATCTTCGGCGCGATCCCGTCAGCGCAGCTGCTGCGCACGGATCTGCGGTCGGTGCTGGAGACGCAGACACGAGGCGGCACCGCGAGCCGTACCACGGTCTCGGTCCGGACCGCTCTGGTCACAGCGCAAGTGGCGCTCGCGTTCATGCTGTTGATCGGCGCGGGGCTGATGCTCGCGAGTTTCCGAAACGCGCTTGCGGTCGACCCGGGGTTCGAGCAGGATGGCGTTCTCACCGGCAGTCTTCCAATCTCGGGTCCGCGCTACGCGGATTGGCGGGCGAGGCGGCAGTTCGCCGATGCGTTGATCGCAGAGGTTCGGTCGCTACCCGGCGTCCGGGCGGTCGGGATTACAACACTGCTGCCGTTCTCGGGCGACCGCTGGAGCACTGCTTTCGTGCCGGAAGGCTACACAGCGCCTGCGGGCGAGTCGTCGCTGCTTTCACCCCTACAGGCGACCGTAGACGGGGACTATTTTGATGCCATGTCGATCCCGCTCGTCGAAGGCCGGATGTTCGAGCCGCCGGACGGCTTGGACGGCCGTCGCGTGGTCATCCTCGATGAGCGGCTGGCGCGACGGTACTTCGGCGATACGAGTCCGATCGGCCGACGAATGATCTACGGGGTACCGGAGACGGCTGACGAGGACGACTACTACTCCGTGATCGGCGTCGCCCGCGCAATCAAACACAACGATCTCACGGAGCCCGCCACGGAGTACGCCGGCGCATTCTACCTCCCTTATCGGCAGTTCGCAGGACGAAATATCAGCCTCGTCATCAGCGCGTCGGGTGATCCGCTCTCGCTGACCGGCACCCTACGCGAGCGCATCGCACGGCTCGACCCTGACCTGCCGCTCTTCGATGTACAAACGTTGAGCGATCGAATCGATGCATCCCTCACTCGTCAACGTACGAGCATTCTCCTGCTCAGCACCTTTGCCGCCGTCGCGCTGTTCCTCGCCATCGTCGGCGTGTACGGCGTCGTGGCGTTCGCGGTGACCCAGCGACAGCGCGAGATCGGTGTGCGACTGGCGCTCGGCGCAACGACGCGCGACGTCTTTCGGCTCGTGGTCCGCCACGGTCTCCGCATGACCGGCGTTGGCCTGCTGATCGGAGGCGCCGGTGCCGCGCTCATGAGTCAATTCATCCAGTCGCTACTCTTCGGTGTTCAGCCGCTCGACCCTGCCGTGGTTGCAGTGATGGCTGCGATCCTCGGCGCCGTCGCTGTGGCCGCGTCCGTGATCCCGGCGATCCACGCCACGCAGGTAGATCCGGTGCACGTGCTCGCAGGCGAATGACCGCCCTGTGTCGAGAGCTCGCCGTCCCTGCTCAAGTCGGAGGAACGTCGTGACGGCGAGCACCACTTGACCAGGCGCCGCTAATCTGGCTAGATTCTGGCCAGAATGCGCTATGAGATCATCCTGGCGCCGAGTGCGGTCCTTGAGCTCCGGGCACTCCCCGCGAACCGCCGCGCCGAGGTGCGGGATGCTCTCGAGCGGCATTTGCGCCACGAGCCGACCCGCGTGAGCAAGAGTCGCATCAAAGCGCTGCGTGGCATGAACAAGCCGCAGTATCGGCTTCGGGTTGGGGAGATCAGGGTGTTCTATGACGTCGCGACCGAAGTCGTCGAAGTCCTCGCCATCGTCACCAAGGCGCAAGCAGCGGAGTGGCTCCCGGCGCACGGGACGCCAGCCACGCCGGGTGGCTCTGGCGAAGCTCAAGGATGACCTTTCTCGCTACTTGCGGCTGGCCGCAAACGACGAGATCATCATCACCCGTCACGGGAAACCCGCGGGCGTGCTCATCGGCTTCGATTCGGAGGAGGACTGGTTCGAGTACCAACTCGAGCGCAATCCTGCGTTTCTCTCGCGCGTTGCGGTCGCCCGGGAAGCGCTGCGCCGCGGCCGTGGTGTCCGCCTAGAAGATCTATCCTGAGACCCATCGCCTTGGCGTTCAGCGGGCAGCGCACGATGCTGCCCAGTCACACTGAATGGCGAGCATGATTGCCACGGATTACGGCGCCATCGAATCGATCAATGCTTGAACCGGCTCACGCAGCCCGCTCGCCGTGGTCTGGCCGGTGAGGACCACCTTCCCGGCGGAGGCGGACATGCTGATGCCGCCGCTCGCGTCGGGGGCCGGCAGTGGCGTCGTGCCGCCCGCGCCGGCGGCTTGCTGAACCAGGTAGTAGCCACCCGGCTCGATCGTGCCCGTGAGCGCCGTGACCTGCCAGTCGCTGCCGCTCGAAGAGGCGTACTGCACGCTCCAACCGTCGAGGGTGACGGGGGCGGCGCCGGGGTTGAACAGCTCGATGAAATCGTGCGTGTATATCGCGCCCGAGTTGCCGCCGCCGCCGTAGACCTGGCTGATGACCACCTCAGGGAACGGCCGCCAACCCGACGCCACCGGAGCCAGGCGTGGCCGTGGCGTCGGGTGCGACCGTCGATGGCGCCGTCGTCGGTTCGCCGCAGGAGAGCAGGAACCCGCTCGCCACAGCCGCGAGCGCGAGACGTACGTCGTTCGATCGCATCTTCAGCAGTCCGATGAATGAGAGCGTTTGCGTTGAAAGACGTCGGCGTCAGCGATCGACGGCCACCCGCAGCCGGCGTCGCGGCGAAACATCGCGATCGGCCGACCGCGCCAGCAATCAGAGATCGTTCCGAGATGCGTGCGATTGCGTAACGATCCGCCGACGCACCGAGGCCCAGCGGCTCGCCTCTACGACACCTGTCCGTGCCTCACGCGACACTCGAACCTGCCGACACGCCGTGTGTCACGAAACGAAGCCAATATGACCCTTCACGCGACGCTCCCCGTGCACGGCGCTGTGAGCGTCGCGCTGGGAACCATCCAGTGGCGAGTTCGGTGTATGGCGTTGGACCTGACGGCTGGCGACCTGGCGAGCGCGGTGATCAGCTGCTCGAGGGCGAGCGACCGTTACTATATGTTCCCACCGAGGAGCCGGCCGGTCGTATCGCGGCTCGCCGCGCGCTATATTGCGCCCGACCGCTTCCTTGAACCGCTTCCGTAACAAACCGCGAGGCGAGAATGATGGCAAACGTGTCGCGGCCCCGGCCGCGCGCCATGTCTGGAACGGCTGTGGCGATGCTCGTGTTGGCGGTGTCGATCGGCGGCGCTCCCGCCGTCGACGCCGAGGCGCAATCGGACGCGTTCCGCGAGTGGACGCATTGGGGCGGCGACGCCGGCAGCACGCGCTACTCGAGCCTCGACCAGGTCGACGCGGGCAACTTTGGTGACCTCGAGGTGGCCTGGGTGTGGCGTGGCGACAACTTCGGCCCGACGGTCGACAACATCCTGCGCGCCACGCCGATCTACGCCGAGGGCAAGCTGTTCAGCGTGGCGGGCAGCCGCCGCACCGTCGTCGCGATCGATCCGGCCACGGGCGAGACGTTGTGGACGTTCCGCGAACCGCCGACGAAGCGGTGGGAAGACTCGATGCGGAAGAACTACGGCAAAGGCGTCGCCTACGACGTCGTCGACGGCCGAGGCATCATCTACGTCGTTTCGCCCGCGTTCTTCCTGCACGCTCTCGATGCCGAGACCGGCCGGCCTCTGAGCGGATTCGGCAGAGACGGCACGGTCGACCTCCTCGCCGACCTCGGCTACGAATACGACGTGTACAACGGACTGCCCCGCGAGGTCGGCTACATCACGAACTCATCGCCGCCGATCGTCGTCAACGGCGTGGTCATCGTCGGCAACTCGCACGAGCAGGGCTATTACCAGACGCGCAAGGAGGACGTGCCCGGCAACATTCTGGCCTATGATGGCCGCACCGGCGCGCACCTCTGGAAGTTCCACGTGATCCCGCGCCCGGGCGAGCTCGGTCACGAGACGTGGGAGGACGGGTCCTGGGAGTACACCGGCAACGTCTCCTCGTGGGCGCCGCTCTCGGCGGACCTCGAGCGCGGCATTGTCTACATCCCGACCGACGGCGGCACGAACGACTACTACGGCGGCCACCGGCCGGGCGACAACCTGTTTGGCACGAGCCTGCTCGCGCTCGACGCTCGGACGGGCGAAAGGGTCTGGCATTTCCAATTCGTGCACCACGACGTGTGGAACTACGACACGCCGCACGCGCCGCAGCTCGTCGACATCACGGTCGACGGCCGGCGCATCCCGGCCGTCGTCCAGGCGACGAAGCAGGGCTGGGCCTACGTCTTCGACCGGACCAACGGCGAGCCCGTCTGGCCGATCGAGGAACGGCCCGTGCCGCAATCCGACGTGCCGGGCGAGAAGCTGTCGCCCACGCAGCCGCATCCGACGCGGCCGGCCGCGTACGAGCAGCAGGGCATCACTGAAGAAG
>JBOHRM010000024.1:0-6742 GCA_050732715.1 Longimicrobiales bacterium | reverse complement strand
ACCCAGTGCACACCCATCGTCGGGGTCCAGCCGAGCGCGGGCCGGAAACCGGCCCGCCGTGCGGCTTCCGCCGTGTCTAGTTGCCGCACGTTCATCTCGACCTCGCGAATCTGCTGGCGAGCGAGGTGCGACAGGTCCGCGATGCGGCTCGACGCCGTCCCAGGCTGCCCGTGCCGGTGACCGGCGTCCTGCGCGGCCAGCCAATGAGGCGCGCCCAGCAGCTCGAGCCAGCCGAACGCGAGGACCAGTAGATAGCGTGACACGGCGTTTCTCCTCTGTCTTCCTCACGGCGCTCACGGACGCCGGACGGACCGCTGAGCTCGCAAGCCGCCCCATCTCATTCTTCCATACAGCCGAGGCCGGCCGTGCGTTGGGTTCTATTCCTGTACCAACGCCAAACACGAATCCGACAGGTGGTGGCATGGCACGTGTTTTGAGTGGATGGTTGCCCGACGTCAGCCTAGCGGCCGATCCTGTCCCGATTCCGGCCACCATGAGCGCGGCACACGGCCCAACGCATCCCCTGAGATGGGCGGGTCCCGCCTTCAGCCAGGCTCAGCGGCGGCGAGGCTGGATCGCCTTGCTTCCGCTTGGACTACTCGTCCTTTCGATTATCGCCCTCGCAGCGTATACCACGTCGATCTTCCTAGAAATCCGTGCCGTCCGCGTGGCGAGCCGAACGGTGGACGCGCCGGCGCTCCGCGCGGTCCAGGACCTGGTCTTGGCGATCGCTCAGGAGATCGAGGGCTTGTACGTGAATCGGCTTACGGGCGACCCGGTCGCCCTGTCTGACTATGCGACGAGTGCAGCGGCGCGCCGGCGGGCTGTGGCGAACCTTGAACCACTGAATCGAGAGCTGGACAGTGATCCGCGGCGGCAGGTCCAGGATCTTCTTCGCCTCAACCGCCAGTGGGAAGAAACGGCACCCGATCCAGCCACACTGGCCCGGCTGAGCCCCGAACAAATGGACCGACGGCTCCGTGAGGTGCAAGTCTTGTATCGCTCCATCCTCCAAGAAGCTGGCGCGATTCAGAATAATCTCAGGAGGGAAATCGAGGCCGCGAGGGATCATATCGATGCCTCCGAAGAGCGGGCTTGGATCTTCACCCTTGGTCTCGCGGTGCTCGCGCTCACGGCCACTCTGCTCGTTCTCTGGCTGGTCCGGTGGGTCTGGCGGCTGGTCGATATCTCGGAACGCCGGCGACTGGAGGCCGAGGAGCGGCATGTGGAGGCGGAGCATCGGCGCCACGAAGCAGAAATCGCCACCGAAGACAGGGACCGGCTAGTACGCGGCATCACACATGACGTCAAGAACCCGCTCGGAGCCGCCGACGGCAGCGCGCAACTGCTTGAAATGGGCATCGGTGGAACGCTTACCGAAGCCCAGAAAGAGTCGGTCCAGCGGATCCGGCGCAGCATCGGCGCGAGTCTGGTGATCGTATCGGATCTGCTTGAATTGAGTCGGGCGGAGGCGGGGCAGACCGAGGTCGAAGTCTCGTCCACCGATGTGGCTACCATCCTCAATGAGACGGCGGGGGAATACCGTTCTCAGGCAGAGGCGGAGGGGCTCACTCTGGACGTTCAGATTCCGGTCGGCTTGCCCCGCCCGATCACCAACAAGGAGAAGGTTCGGGAGATCGTCGGCAATCTCCTGTCCAATGCGGTGAAGTTCACGCCGCCCGGGGGCCGTACTACGCTCAGTGCCGACATCCGAAACGGTGCGGCGGGGCCTCTACAGAACCGCTGTCTCGCGATTTCCGTCGCGGACACGGGGCCAGGTATCGCGGCCGAGGAGCAGGAAAGGATCTTCGACGAGTTCTACCGCGGACGCACGCAGGCTGAACGCACCGCGGGGCTCGGATTGGGGCTATCGATCAGCCGGCGAATCGCGCGGATGATCGGTGGGGACGTCACGGTCGAGAGCGAGCCCGGGGGAGGGTCCGTTTTCACGCTGTGGCTGCCACTCGATCACGAGTCGGACGACCGCCGCCTCGGCAATGCTCTGGAGAGGCGCTGACGCAGACCTTCGACAGCATCATGCGTCCGACCAACAGCCACGTCCTCAGCAGCCCGAACGCGAGCGGCGCTCAGGCGACGCCGCGTGCAGCTTGAGCGCCGCGTAAGGCAAGCTCCTGCCGCCTTGATCGCTGCGGCCACGCCCACGTGGTGACCGCGGATAGCAGCGGCCCTGCCAACAGCCAGGCGACGTCGACGGAGAACGTCGTCCAATCCTGTCGAGCTGCGGATGTCCAGGGCCAGGAGCCGGTGCCGATGCCAATCGCGATGGGCACGGCCAGCGCCAGCGCGCTCGCGAGCACGAGGATCCAGCGTGCCGACCTCAACGCGTCGGGCACGAGCAGAGCACCCAGGGCGAGCCCGCCCCAGGACGAGAAGAACGTGAGATCTTCGACCGCGACTTCGATCTGCTCCGGCGTCAGCTCGACGATGACATCGGCATCTTGCTCGTCGCCACATGACTCCCTCGGCGCCACGCAAATACATTAGTATCTAATGTAATAACCACGGGGGTGGTCGTAGAGACGGACGTTCGGATGGAGCGTCGCATGAGACGGAGACGGTGGGGGTCGGAGGTCGCGCAGGATGCACGGCTGGCGGTGCGGCAGCTCCGGCGCCGGCCTGGGTTCGCGCTGGTCGCTGTGTTGACGCTGGCGATCGGCATCGGAGCGAACACCGCGATCTTCAGCGCGGCGGACCATGTGCTGCTGCGCCCGCTGCCGTACGTGGGTGCGGATCGGGTGTTCCGCGTTTTCGAGACGGACCGGCGCACGGGCGGGGACCGAAAGGAAGCTGCGCCGGCGAACTTTCTCGCCTGGCGCGAGCGGAGCCGGGTGTTCGCGGCGATGGGCCTGGCGGAGCCGTACGGATTCGACGTGGTGTTCGATGCTCGGCCGGAGCGGGCCCGGGCCTGGCTGGTGAGCGACGGCTATTTCGAGGCGTTGGGCGTGCGGCCGGTGTTGGGCCGGAGCTTCGTGGCGGAGGAGTATGCGCAAGTCACGACCCGAGGCGATGCGGGCTTGCCCGCGGCGATGGTCGTGCTGATCTCGCACCGGATGTGGCGGGATCGGTTCGGCGGCGATGCACGGATCATCGGGGCGACGATCGAGCTCGACGACGCTCCGGCCACCATCGTCGGCGTTCTCCCTCCATCATTGGACTACCCGCAGCCGAGAGACCTCTGGCTCCCGAAGCTGTTTCGGCCGTTCGAGCTCGAGGACCGCGCGACCGGCTACATGGAGGCGGTCGCACGACTGGCTCCGGGCGTCACGTTGGAGGCGGCGCGGCGCGACATGGACCGAGTGGCGGCGGAACTGGCCGCCGAGTACCCGGCGACGAACGCGAGTCTCGGCGTCACATTGGTTCCGCTCGAGGACCACGTGCTCGGCGGTGTGCGTCCGGCCCTGTGGGTGCTGCTCGGTGCGGTGGCGCTCGTGCTGCTGATCGCGTGTGCGAACGTCGCGAGCCTGCTGCTGGCGCGGCGGGCGGAGCGCGAACGCGAGCTGGCGGTTCGAGCGGCACTCGGTGCGGGCCGCACGAGGCTGGTACGCCAACTCCTGACCGAGAGCGCGGTGCTCGCGGTGTTGGGCGGCGTGCTCGGGGTCGTGCTCGCGGGTGGCGCCGTCCGCGCCCTCGTCGCCATCAGCCCGCCGGACCTGCCGCGTCTGGGCGCCATTGCGATCGACGCGCGGGTGATGGTGTTCGCGCTCGCATTGACGTTGGGCACGGCGGTGCTCTTCGGTGTCGGGCCGGCGTGGCAGTTCTCGCGCCCCGCGCTGCGCCCAGGCCTGGGCTGGGGCGCGCGCCCGGTCGGCGGCGCGACGCGGAATCGGATGAGCAGCGTGCTCGTGACGGGCGAGGTCGCGCTCACGCTCGTGCTGTTGATCGGCGCCGGTCTGCTCGGCCGTAGCTTCCTGCGGCTACTCTCGAACGATCTCGGCTTCGAGGTCGAGAACCGCGCGGCGATCCAGGTCTTCCTCTACGACCGAGCGGAGACGGCCGAGGCGCAGATGGTGCTGGCGCGCGAGCATCGGGCTCGGCTCGAGGCACTGCCCGGCGTCGAGGCGCTGGCGATGGTCTCGGCACTGCCGTTCCATCCTTCGCAGATCGATACGGAGAACGCATTCGAGATCGAAGGGAAGCCGTTCCCGGGGGGTGTCGTCGCGCGTGCCCAGACAACGATCGCTTCGGCCGGCTACTTCCGGGTGATGGAGATTCCGCTGCTCGCCGGCCGCGGCTTCACCGACCAGGATCGCAACGGCGCGCCCGACGTCGCCATCATCAACGAGACGTTGGCACGGACCTACTTCGCGCGTGAGAACCCGATCGGCCAACGGATCACGATCGGCGTCATAGGCCCTCCTCGGCCACGCGAGATCGTCGGCGTGGTCGGCGATGTGCGACCGACCACCCTGGACAGCGACCCACGCTTCGAGCTGTACGCGCCGTACGGTCAGGCCTTCCACGCTGGGGTCACGTATGTCGCGCGACCGCGTGGCAGCGCCGCGCAGCTCATACCACACCTGCGCGAGGCGATCTGGGCCACGGATCCCGAACAGCCGATCTACCACAGCGACACGCTCGAGAGGCTCGTTGGCGCAACGCTCGTTGAACGTAGGTTTCACCTCGCGCTGCTCGGTGCGCTGTCGATCGTTGCCCTCACCCTGTCGATCATCGGTATCCATGGCCTGATCCGTTTCGTCACGGAGCAGCGCCGAGGCGAGATCAGCGTACGCATGGCGCTCGGCGCCCGTCGTTCCGACGTCACGCGCATGATCGTGGCCGACGCCCTGCGGCTGGTCGTTCCGGGAATCGCGATCGGCGCCGCCGCCGCGCTCGCGCTCACGCGCTATCTTCGTTCGATGCTCTATGGGATCACGCCGGCGGACCCGCTGACGTTCGTTCAGCTCGCCGGGCTGATGTTGCTCGTCGGCGTCGCGGCCGCGTACGGGCCGGCCGCGCGGGCCGCGGCGGCGGATCCGATGCGCGTATTGCGCCAGGAGTGAATCCAGACCGTCCGTCAGTGCCGGCAGGCCGAGGACGACGGCAACCATTACGGATCACTGAACAGCACGCTTATGCTCTTCACGCGCATGGATTCGGCGAATCGCCTCGGCGAACAGCGGCGCGACGGAGACGACGTCAATCTTTTCGGAGGGGAGGCAGGTGGGAGATCGATCTTTCAAGGTGCGCACCGAGCTCGCGGCGCTCCCAAGCTTCGGCGGGGGTCTCCCTGGCCGAGCGGCGGGTGACGGTCTGAGAGGTTGGACCGGTCGACCTTCCAACCTTTTTCGGGGTCGATAGAGTTGAACTGACCCCTGGTCCGATAGGCCTCGCGAACGGCGCCTCGGTCGACATAGAAGCCCTTCTCGAGCAGTCGATCGACGACGTGATCGATCTGTTCCGGCGTCAGCTCGACGATGACATCGACATCTTGCGTCGCGCGTGGGAGGGCGTAGTGCGCGGCTGCCAATGAGCCGGTCAGCATGTAAGGGACGCCGGTCTCGTGGAGGATCTCGATGACGGCGGTCAGGAAACCGGCAATCGAGCCTCGGCAATTCGATCCCGTGCTGCGTCGATACGAGATGGCGCACGGCGTCGGCACCAGACCATTCGGCGTGGCGCGCGAGGATGCCGTCCAGTTGGATGGAGCGCACCGAATCGCTGAGATCGATCGCGACACTAACGCGGCCGTCGGGTCCGAGCCGTTTCAGGATCGAGCGCTGCGCGGTCCAAGCGGCGGGTGACGTATCGCGAGGTTTCGCCAGCATGCGTCGAGCCAATCCTCTACCGCGGCCGTCTTGGCACGTCGGTCCTGGGGGCGGCAGCCGCTACGCCGCGGCGTTCCGCAAGATAGCGGTCCTCGATATATCGTCCAGCCGTGACCGCGCGATCCCGATGCAGGTCTTACCTACGGCCCGGCCGCGGCATCTCCGCCCGGCAGGGGGCGTTCGGCGCACAGATCTCCCAACTCGCGGTGGCGGCTGTCCCCAGATGCGGGTTGGCATTCGTATGCGATGCCAAGACCCAATTTCCGCAACCACCTGGACCGAGATGGGAGTCATGAACGGAAACGGGAGTGATCGCGGAGCTCGCGGCGGGGCAATGCGGCGGTGCGGCAACCATCACGGATCGCTGAACAGCACGCTTATGCTCTCACGCGCATGGATGCGGCGAATCGCCTCGGCGAAAAGAGGAGCGACGGAGATGACGTGAATCTTGTCGGAGAGCGGCTCCGGCCGACCCTCGACCGAATCCGTCATCAGGATCGAGGCGATGGGGCTTTGGCCAATGCGGGCCATCGCTCCGCGGGCGAAGACGCCGTGCGTCACGGCCACGTGGACGGCACGTGCCCCGCGGGCCACGAGCTCGTCGGCCACCTCGCACAGCGTGCCGCCCGAGATCGAGAAGTCATCGACCACGACGGCGGTCTTACCGTCTACGTGACCGATGACCTCCAACACCTCTGCCCGCTCTCCGTGATCGGTCCGCTCCTTGTCGGCGATGGCCAAGGGAGCGCCGAGGGCGGTGGCGTAACGCCGGGCCTTCTTGGCGAAGCCAACATCAGGAGAGACGACGACGAGGTCCTGCAGGTCCTTTGCTCGGATGGCTTGGCAGAAGACGGGCATGGCGTAGAGATCGTCGACGGGCACACGGAAGAACCCCTGAATCTGCGGAGCGTGCAGATCAAGGAAGACGACACGGTCCGCGCCGGCCGCCTCGATGG
>JBOHRM010000023.1:0-1759 GCA_050732715.1 Longimicrobiales bacterium | reverse complement strand
GCCGATAGTCTACCACGTCGACGACATCGCGGCCGCGATCGTCCCGATAGCGTTCGGGCCTGGAGGTTTCGGCGTGGTTGTCACGGGCTGACTGGGTGTACGTGTAGGTGTACGTGTAGGTGTAGGTGTACGTGTACGTTTACGTTTACGGGCACGGGCAGGGGCAGGTTTACGTGTAAGTGTAGGTTTACGTTTACGTTTAGGGGACCTGCGAGTTGTTCCCCTCCGTGTACACTTACACGTCGCGTGACCGTACACTTGCCCGTGCCCTCGCCCGTCGCGTTACGCGTACAGGTACACCTACACCGCGTCCAACAGCCGCGCGGCAAGCGCTCGACAGCGCGCGCGAGGTCGACGGCGTACAAGCTGGTCGCCACGGTTCAGGACATGGCGGGCGCCACCATCGGATTCGTCCAGAATCCGTCGTAGCCGCACGTGGCGTGGTACTCGCGATGACGCACATGCATCCATGCGTGCTCGTTATTGAAGCGGAGCGCGAAGGACTCGAACCCTCAAGGGCTTGCGCCCGGCGGTTTTGAAGATCTTGGAGTCGTTTTGCACGCTTTATACCTGGTTGCTATCTCTTTGTGCTACAGGCAGCAAGCCCGATCGCTACCCGTAAACCAGCTGCATCTATTCAGACGGATTTGCAGGTGGCCGTTGGCAGAAAGTTGGCATCGAGCACGAGGCGCCGAGCCGTCGCCCAAGACGACGCATTTCGCGAGTTCGGCGAAAGGCTCGCCGCTCAATCCGCCGAGATCGCGCGCAACGGATCGAGCCTCGCGGCGCGGCGGGCCGGCAGGAACATCGCCAGGAGCGAGACGGCGAGAAGTATGGCGGCGGCGGCGACGTACGCACTCGGCCGGGGGTCTGCGAAACCGAACACCTCGCTTCGCAGCAGTTTCAGCCCCCAGCCTGCGAGGAGCGCACCCGCGATGAGTCCGGCTGATGTCGCGAGCACGCCCGTGCGCATGACGAGCGCGGCGATGCGCGGTGCGTCCGCGCCGAGCGCCATCCGCAATCCGATCTCTGGCGTGCGGGCCGTGACGGCGCGCGAGAGCACGCCGTAGAGACCGACCGCCGCGAGGATCAGCGCCAATGCCGCGAACGTGGCCAAAAGTAATGTAGTGAAGCGCTCACGCGCCAGCGACGCACCGAGCAGCTCGCGCACGGTGGCGATCTCGAACACTGCATCCGGCTCGGCGCGCCGTACGATCCGTTGGAGGTCGAGCAGCAATCGCGTGCTGGGCGCATCCGCGCGCACGACGGCCCTCATGTTCGTCCCCGCCTGCTGCAAAGGCCAGTATATCTGCGGGTCGTCAGTGATAACCGCGAGACCGGCGGGGTGAATGTCACGCACAACACCCACCACCGTGAAATCATTCGAGCCTTCCCACGAGAATCGCCGTCCCAACGCGTCCCCGTCGAAGAGCCTGCGTGCGGCGGATTCGGAGATGATCACGGGACGCAAAGGCGACGTCGCGTCTTCCGGTGTGAACGCGCGTCCGGCGACGAGCTGCAGGCCGATCGTCGCGAGGAAGTTGCTGTCGACCTGGCTACCGTAGACGTGCGTCGGATTCCGGTCAGGCGTGCCGCCGCTCAGCTGGACCCGGCCGACGCTCTTGCCCATGCGCGGCGGCACGCTCGAGGCGAGTGCCACGGACCCGACGGAGGGGTTCCGCCGCATCTCCCCGATCATCCGCTCGAACGCAGCCGCGCGCGCGGCCTCCTGCGTATAGCGCCACGAGGGTAGCTGTAC
>JBOHRM010000022.1:0-2879 GCA_050732715.1 Longimicrobiales bacterium | reverse complement strand
GCGGCGTGTGCCCGTCGTGCAATGCTCGCCGGATGGTGGAAGTGGCCGCACACCTCGTCGATCATGTGCTGCCGCCGCTGCCCGTGCGCCAATGGGTGCTATCGTTGCCGAAGCGGCTGCGCCCGTTCCTCTACCGCGACGGCGGCCTGCCGGGCGCCGTGCTGGCCGTGCTGCTGCGCGCGATTCGTTCGACGCTGTGCCGCACCAGCCCGGACGCCGTGCCCGATGCCCGGCTCGGTGCCGTGTCGTTCCCGCACCGCTTCGGCAGCGCGCTCAACCCACACTTCCACTTCCACGTCGTCGTGTTCGACGGCCTGTTCGGCCAGGCCGAGGACGGCACGCTCCTGTTCCACGAGGCGACTCGGCTGAACGCCGAGGACATCGAACGCACCGAGCGAGCCGTGCAGCGCCGCGTTCTTCGCCTCTTCGTGCGCCGTGGCCTGATCGAGGACTACGTCGCCACCGACATGCTGACCTGGCAAGCCGCGGGTGGCTTCAGCGTGAACGCCGCGGTCCGCGTCGAGGGCCAGGACCGGGCCGGCCGCGAGCGGCTGCTGCGTTACTGCGCGCGCCCGCCCTTCGCCCTCGAACGCCTATCGGTCGAACGCGTGGCCATACCCGCTCACGAGAACGCCGGCGCTGCGGCCAGCGCCGACGTGCGGCGCGTGCTCTACCGTTTGCCGCGCGCAGCGCCAGGCGGCAGAACCGTGCTCGCCCTCTCGCCCGTCGAGTTCCTGGACGCCCTCGCGCACCTGATCCCGCCGCCGCGCGTGCACCGCCACCGCTACCACGGCGTGCTCGCGCCCAACGCCCGCCTGCGGCCTTTGCTCACCGATTGGGCCGAACAAGCCGCCGCGCCACCAGTCGTCCCCGCCTCGCGCGCAGCACCGTCGCGAGATTCCGGCACCGAAAAGGCGGAGAACACCGGCGCGCCAACTCACCGTCTCACACCTCGCCCAACCTCACGATCGGCCACACAACCCACCGCACCGCCGTCACAAACCCCCAACCCCAGCCGCGTTCCTCGCTCGATCTGGGCACGGCTGCTCGCCCGCATCTACGAACTCATGCAACTCGTCTGCGTCTCGTGTGGCGGCGAGCTGCGCATCATCGCCTTTCTCACCGACCCGCGGCCCGTTCGTGCCATCCTCGACCATCTCGGGCTGCCCGTCCGACCCCCACCGCTCGCGCCCGCCCGCGCACCGCCGGAGCTCGCCTTCGATTTCGGTACCGACACCGATCCGCTCGATCCGCTCGACCAGACGCCCGACGTAGACCCGAGCGAGCCCGAACCCATTCCCGAGTTCGTGTTCGACCAGAGACCAGGCGCCTGAACGCGAAGCTGCATCCGCGATGCTCGCCTGAAGACCAATCGTCCCTGTCGCGCCCCGTGCAACTCTCCCGATCGTCTCGCCGCAACGGCCTCTCCTCCCCTCAATGCCCTTGCCAGCCCGCATTGCGCCCCCGCCCACCCGTCTCACCCGTCCCGCGACGCCGTTTGGATTACCTATCCACAGCTGTGGTATACGTGACTCTCGGGCGGGATTGCCAGGTTCGGGTGCGCGTCGATCAGCACCTGCAAAAGCGTACTGCCGGACCGGCCGGAGCCGACAATGAAGAATGGTGCGCTCATGACCCCTCACGATACTTGATGGGTGACTGCGGCGCACGGGTGGGCGTGTCCGACGCAATCGATGTAGCAAACGGCGTGCCCGGCCTGATCCGTTGCGGCGCAATGGTTGTCGTGCTGCCGCGCGTGGCGTTCGTGCCACAGCCGGGGGTGCGCTGATGGCGCTCGGGGGATGGACCGCCACGGATCACCTGATCAGCGCGGACCCGACGCCGCGGTTCGAGGACGATTGGACGGGTACGGACAACGACCCGTGGAACGCGCTCAAGTGGCAGGATGACAGCGTCGGCTCCGGGCTCGCCGACATCCAATCCAACCGCGGCCGGCTGGTCACGACCGCCAACACCGTCGAGACGGACCCTGTGCGCATGGTCGCGCTCATGGACCCGCTCGGGGACCAGCGCATCGAGGTCAACGTCGAGATCCCGAACGAGGCGTGCCGGCTGTCGCTGTACCTTCGCGGTGATGGCGTCTGGGACGCCGCCGTCACGCTACAGCACCTGGAGAATGGGTACCAGTTCTTCATCCAGCGGTCTGGCGCTGGCGCGCAGCCGACGTACCAGCTCTGGCGGCACAGCTCGACCAACGGCGACGCTAGCCTGACGGGGGCGTTGGCCCCGTTCGGCACGACCGGCACGACCGAGGTGCGCATCCGATTCCAGGCCGTAGGCTCGCGTCTAGCCGCCGAAGTCGTGGACGGGTTTGCGAACCCGTTTACCGACGACTGGACGCTCAACGTAGCGGATAGCCTCGGTCCGACATCCGGCATTGTCGCGATGACGAACGGCGGCAACACCGGAGTCAACCCGACGATCTTCGTTGACGACTTGCAGGTTTTCCACCGTACCGCGTTGGCACGCGGGAACCCGTACCTGCGCTCGTTCTGGGTATACATCCCGGGTACGGCAACGGGCGGTGGCGGTGGGAATCCGCTGAGCGATGACGATGACGCACAGTCAGACGAAGCCCGGCATTCGTTTATCAACCCGGACAATGGCAACAACGTCATCTCCTCCCGGGACAACAGCGTAACCGTTAACGCGATATTCAACCCAACGCCAGAGGACCAGTGGGTTCATGTTTCGCATGCCTACGTCTCTGGTGTCCTGCGCGAGATACGGGTCAACAACGGCGCTGAAGTCACCAACACCACGAGCAGCAACCCAGATGACGCGCTCGTGTCCCGGGCAGGATATGGGTCCGGCGCTACGGCCGTTGCGCTGCACTCGGCTATTGGCATGGCTAGTAT
>JBOHRM010000021.1:0-4906 GCA_050732715.1 Longimicrobiales bacterium | reverse complement strand
ACGTGTACCTGCACTACGCGCTCGACCTCTGGTTCGAGCGCGACATCAAGCCTCGCCTCAAGGGGCACGCACGACTCATTCGGTACGCCGATGATTTTGTGATGGGCTTCGAGAGGGCCGAGGACGCCGAGCGCGTGTTGAAGGTTCTGCACCTACGCATGGCGAAGTACGGGCTCACGCTGCACCCTGACAAGACCCAACTGATCCCGTTCGCGCGGCCGCGCAGGTCGAGCGGGACATCAAGACCAGGAACGTTCGATTTCCTCGGCTTCACGATGTACTGGTGCAGGACCCGCCGAGGGAACTGGCGTCTGGGCATGAAGACACGAAAGGCGCGCATCCAGAAGGCGATCATAGCCCTCGGTGACTGGTGCCGGAGCCACCGGCACGAGCCGCTCAAGGAACAGCACGCCGCGCTCGTCAGGCGACTTAACGGCCACTACCGGTACTTCGGAGTGAACGGCAACAGCCGCTGTCTGAGTACCATCCTCTGGTACACAGAAAGGCTGTGGTTCAAGTGGCTGCGCAGACGTAGCCAGCGTGCCAAGCGCCTGAGCTGGAAGCGGTTCAGCGCCTATCTCAGGGCGCACCCGCTCCCGACACCCCGGGTCTACGTGTCGATCTGGGCTCGGGCTCCCTGAGGCTGCCCGGCGGAGGAGCCGAGTGGTGGAAATCTCCTTGCTCGGATCTGAGAGGGCTCGGGCGGGCGACCGCCCGGGCTACTCGACCGTCTTCCGATCGACACCCGGGTATGGCCCGTTCGGCCGCCATCTGACCGTGCCCGGCCGGTCCGGCCGTCGACTCGCCGAACCCGGCCGCCAGCGCGCGCTCCGCGACCAGGCCCAGCGCGTCGGCCCGCCGCTGCTGCGGCTCGGTCTCGACCGCTCCGACCTCGAACGCCGAGCGGTACAGCGCGTCGCCCGCCGCCTCGATCGCCCGCATGAGCACGGCGCCGACCTCCGGGTCGAGCCTGCCCCGAACCTCGTACATCCCGGTCCCGTCCGGGAAGACCGAGAACGAGCGCCAACGATGTCGCTCGCGTTCCCGCTCGACCTCGTCCTTGCGGCTCAGCAGCTTCATGCTCCTCACCGTCCGCTCGAGCTCCGCCGCCGTGGTGTCACGCGCGAACGCCAACAGCTCGCCCTCGTTCTTCGCCGTAGCCGCTCGTGTCAGCGCCCGCACCTTCGCAAACGAGAGCTCGCCTCGCGACATCGCTTCACCCGTCCGCGGAAGCTCCCTCAACGCCCGCGCCACGCGTACCTTCTCGCGCGCTGTGACCAGATCCATGCCGGTACGGAACGCGAGCCAGTGCGCACACGAGCGGTGTCCGTCCAGCTCCCAGCCACGACGCCGATCGAACTCCGCGATCAGGACGAGCAGCTGATGCGTGGCCGCGTGGATAGGCGCCGCGAGCGTCGCGATCTGCTCACCGAGACTTTCGAGATCATCGACGTCGTCGGCCCCGACCGGGTCCGCATCGAAGCGCTGGCCACCTGTTATCGCCTCGCGCTCGATCGCGCCTCTTGCGCCGTCAACTCGATTGCGGGGTGTTGCTGCGAACTGGATCATCGAAAACGCTCACCGTGAGTCAATCACTTGCACCAATATACGGTGAGGGTCCGACACCTTC
Source organism: Longimicrobiales bacterium (assembly GCA_050732715.1). Taxonomy (GTDB): domain Bacteria; phylum Gemmatimonadota; class Gemmatimonadetes; order Longimicrobiales; family RSA9; genus JBOHRM01. The sequence goes on along the minus strand of JBOHRM010000021.1, from coordinate 3,276 downwards.
GGCCCAGAAGTTCCGGTCTGTGACTATGCGATGAGCCCCCGGCTCGACACATCGGGTTGGGCGCTCGCGAAGTCGTAAGCGCGCACGCGCGCATACGCAGACGAGACGCCAATGGCGATCCGCCCCCTCGGTTCCTCGGCCACCGTCTGCTCTTTCGGCGCCGAGCCAGCTCGGTTTCACCAGTCGCCCTGTCCAGCCAACGGAGTTCACGCCCTTCAGAAGAAGCTCAGAAATCGCCCTCCTTGCAGTATGGATGACTCCAGAGGATCACCTGGAGTGTGACGGACTTCACCCATGCCGCGTGCATGGCTTCGATCTGCTCCGTGGTGTGACCCTTGTTGCCCAAGAACGGCTTGAGGGTGGCCGTGTTCGGGATCGCGAGCGCGGCGACGTACCGGTACGGGATGTGGTCGACCGCGTTGACGCCGTCCGTCCGATTCTTCCATGACCGGTGCTGGCGACGCCCGATCTCGAACTGGTAGTCGAGCCAACCTTGATCGTATTCTGCGGCCGCGGTGTCCAGGATCCACTCGGCGAACCGTTTGCGCACGGCGTCGAGATAGCGCTGGATCGGCGCGCCGTCGCTCCGATTGGTGAAGCAGTAGAGGAGGTGCTCGTTGTCTCCGACGAACCCGTACCAGACATCGAGGATCTGCTCGGTTGATCCTCGAGGATCGCATAGGACATGCGGAGGTGCTCGACATCGCGGTCATCGAAAAGCGCGGTGCGTTTCAGCAGCTCGAACTCGTGCAGTGAGATCGGCGCGGCGGGGATCGGCTGCGTCTCCGTCGGTCGGCTTGACATGCGCGTCCTCCCAGGGTTGGATGACTTTTCGGCTCGGTGCCCGACGCTTTGCGGTCGGGCGTTGATCGAGAGTCAGGAGGCGGGGAGGAACGCACAAGACGGTTACCGATAGGAAAGGTAGGCACATTCTGGAAGGCCAATCGCACTCCCCTGCCCCGGGTCCGATCCGAATCCCAGCGTTCGCCGCCGACACGTGAGGAGCCGTTCCACCGCATCACGGAGATTCTCCGGTGCAAATGGACGTTGGCGATCCTCGACGCGATCGATCGAGGCATCAACCGCCCCGGTCGGCTCGAACGCGAGCTGACGGGCTTGACCACGAAGGTGCTCAACGAGCGCATTCACAAGCTGGAGCGTTTCGGTGTGCTCGTGAAACGGCGCTACACGGAGATCCCTCCGCGCGTCGAGCTGGAGTTCACCGACGAGGGAATCCGCCTGCTCGAGCTGGTCAGGACGATCGCGCGCTTCGTGGAAGATTGGCACCCGGGCGAGGACGCTCACGATTCCGAGCATCGAAGCAATGAACCCGGAACCCGGAACCGATCACGAGGCACTTCTTCGACCGACCGTGTAAAACGGTGAAACCGCATCAACGAGCCCGCGAGGATCGAGGTGGAAAAGCGTCATACCCAGCGTCTCGAAGAACTCGGGGCTCGACCGTCCGGCGAATCCGGCGAAGCCGAACATCGGGCAACGCGCGCGCCTCGACGCTGGCGCCGCGTCGCGGCGACGGCCGCCGTGCTCGTCATCCTGGCGTTCGTGGTGATCCGCATCCCCGCGGTCTCGACGACGCTCGTCAACGTGTTGGCCTCTGCGATCAATCCCTTTCCGGGCACGCGCCTGACGATCGACCGTGTGAGCGGCGGATTCCTGGGCGGCTTCGAGCTGCGAGGCGTTCGGCTGGTTCGGGGCGATGGCACGCCGATGCTCGACGTCGAGTCGTTACAGGCGACGTACTCGCTCCCCGCGCTGTTGTCCAGGCGCATCGAGATCGGTCGGCTCGACATCGTTGGCGCTGAGGTTCACGCGCGACAGCATCAGGGCGGCGAGTGGGACTGGTTGGCACCGTTCGCAGTGGACTCGCCGGCGGTCGAGCGGGCCCCCGGCACCGCATGGCGCGTGGATGTGGGATTGCTTCGCATCCAACGGTCCCGCGTCCAGGCGCACGCCATTGACTCGATGGCGCCGCCGCTGCGCGTCGAGGATCTCGAGGTCAGGCTCACCGACGCACACCTTCCGGAATCCGCCTTCGAGCTCGATACGTTGGGCGCTCGCGTTTTCGTGCCCGAGCTGCCGGACAGTGCGGCGCACGTGGCGCTCGCCGGTTCACTCCGCGACGACGTATTGAACGTACGCGTGCTGCGGCTCAACTCGTCGGCCAGCGACGTGACGGGCGGCGGCGTCATAGCCCTCCCCGGCCTCGACATCAAAAGCCTTCGGGACATGGACTTCAGGCTGCGCGCCGCGCCGCTCGATTTCCGCGACATCGCGCCGTTCGTTCCCGCACTCTCGTCGCGGCCTTCGCTCGAGCTCGACCTCCGCGCCGGCAGCGCCGAGGAATGGCTCACGGTCTCGGGCAAGGCCAGCCTCGACGATGGCGCCACGCTGTCCCTCGACGGCGGCCTCTGGTTGACCGATGGCCCGGTCCACTGGCGGCTGAACGCGGACTTGCGCGCACTCGACCCGGCGCACGTACTGCGCGACTCCATCGCTGCCGGTCCGATCGACGCGCGCCTCGCGTTCGATCTTGCCGGGCCCGCGCGCGATCGGCTGAGTGGCCCGGCTGAGCTGCGCGTCGCGCCGCTCGACGTCGGCGATCTCGAGCTACTGCCTTCCGCGATCACGGCCACGTTCGACGACGGGCTCGCGCGGATCGACGGTGAGGCCGGGGCGGCCTCGATCGGGCGCGCAGCTCTCTCGGGTGCGATACGGCCCTTCGGTGCAATGCCGGAGTTCGATGTGCGTGTCGACCTCTTGCAAGGGCCGCGCGATCGGCTCGACGCCGGCGTCGCCCTCACCGATCTCGATGCCACGCTCGCCGTCCGCTGGACCGGCCTCCAGCCCGACTCGCTGCGCGCCGATGCGCAACTCGATGTCAACGCCGCGCGTCTCAACGACCTCGCCCTCGAGCGCGGCGGCGCAAGGCTGCGTTGGGAGGTCGATTCCGGCGATGCCCGCTTTGGCGCGACGTTCGCCGGCGGCGCCGTCGTCGCACGCGCTGACGTCGAGCGCCTCGCCCAGGGCTGGCGCGCGCAACTGCACGAAGCGCGCGTGAGGGGCCTCGATCTCGCGGCGCTCACGGGCGGCGCCGCCACCGGCGTAGTCGAGATCGATATGCAAGGCGTGGTAGAAGGCGAGCACGCGCAGTCGCTGCATGGCACCCTCGTCGCTGACCTGGCCGGGACGCGCTACGCCGAGCTCTCGATCGACCGTTCCCGCATCGACGCGTCGCTCCGCGCGGGTCGCCTCGCG
>JBOHRM010000020.1:0-3191 GCA_050732715.1 Longimicrobiales bacterium | reverse complement strand
CAGCGGAGCCGGGTAATGCGCGTCGACTTTCTCCGCCGTCGCGTGACGGCGGCCCATTGAAGCGCCGAACGACTCACCGTGCGTCTGCGCGCCGCTGACGCCTATCGGCGCCCGTGTTACGGCGGCTCCATTGCGGCATCGTTGGCGCTCGCACGGCGGCGCCAGAAACGACTAAACGTGATCTACGTCGGTCATGAGATCGGCCGCGATGCGATCCATGTGCGAAGGGCCTCCCGTACACTGTCAATATCACCCAGCTCTTGGGCACAGATTTTCATACAGTTCGGGGGCTCGATTCGGTGGTAGAAGTGCACCATTCGATTTCGGTACCCGGCCATCTGGACCAGGAGTAGAGTCTCCCCCGTCCCGAGCACCTTCGATTTACCTGGTGCGCTCGCCATCGCCTTGTACTCGCTCTCGGCGCGGCCAAGCCCCTGGGCTAAACACGTGGCGTCCGAGGTCGAGCAACGCCTCGAGCGCGCGGCGAAGGTAGGATTCCGCAGCGCCCGCGGCGTGCGGGCCTGCCTCGAACGATTCGAGGTCACCGAGAGGAAGGTCGTGGATCTTTGCGAGAAGTTGGATATTCGTTTCGCTCAACCGGATACCGTATGTTGTGGTATGAATGCGAGCCGGTCGCGGGCGGCGGGTGGACTCCGTGCCGGACCTTCCGTGGTGACATGACCGGCTTTTCCTCGATGACCCGGTTCGTGGTGTGCCGCGTGCAGCACACGGGTGCCTGGCGCGACGCTCGATTTCACTGACGCCGGTTGTGTCGCGAAAAGGGGCAAATATGACCCCTTACGCGACACTCCCTGTCCTGCGAACTGCGAGTGTCGCGCTCGGAACCGTCGAGCGCGCCGGGGGCGGGCTGAAGCACCGACCTGACGGCCGATTGCCGGACTCACGTGCTATGCCTCGGAATCGGACGAAGGTCCACCGTCGGACGCTGGTACCACAGCCCTGCCGACACCGCCGCGCCTCGAAACGCTCGACTCACGTCGGGCTCACGAGGAACGCGACCACGTCACGGCGCGTGTACGCGCTCGGCCAGTCCAGCGGCACGTGCTCCCAGCGTCGACCCGCGTCCGTTGAGCGGTAGACCCCTCGGTTGTTCGCGGCCCAGAACTCGCCCGGGCCGGTACTGACGAGCACCGAGACCGTCGTCCCTTCGCCTTGCGGCAGCCCCTCGCCCACGGGCTCCCAGTCGCCGCCGCCCGACCGGCGATACACCATCGACTCGGCCCTCGCCGCATTGTACGCGACGAACGGGCTCGGCGCGGCAGAGACGAGCACGGTATCGGGATCCGCCGGGTCGACGGCGACGCCGAACAGGTAGTGATAGCGCAGCCCGGTCTCGAATTGCCGCCAGCTCGCGCCGGCATCGTCACTCTCGAAATAGCCGTCGCCGGCGGCGGAGTAGAGCCGGCCCGCCGTGCTGGGGTGGACGGCCAGCGTGTGCGTGTCGTATGGGCCGCCGGGCACGCGATCGGCCCAGGTTCGGCCGCCGTCGTCGCTCCGGACGAGCGCGCCGGCCTCGATGCAGACGAACAGCCGGCCGGGCTGGTGCGGGTCAGGCTGGATCCAGCGGATGTGGTGCGTCTCGGGCCGTGGCGGGAAGCTCCACGTCGAGGCGGAGGGCAGCGTCTCGAGGCCGCGCATGCGTTCACAGCTTTCGCCTCCATCCGCGGATCGATACAACGCACTCGGCTCGGTCCCGACGTACAGCACGCCCGGTCCGTCGCTCGCCTCGCCAGTGGCGACCGCGACGGCGGTGATCCGCCGCTCGGCGATGTCGCCGCCGGCCGAGCGCCACTCCTCGCCGGCGTCATCGCTGACCCAGAGCCCGTGGTCCGACGTGCCGCAGTAGATGCGCCCTGGCCGCAGCGGGTCGGCGGCGAGGCCCGTGGGGCGCTTGCCTTCGAGCCGTTCGGCGAGGGTTACCCCATCACCGTCGGCACGGCCGGCGAGGAGCGTGTCGCGGAGCGCGATCACGAGTAGGCCTGCGGAATCCATCAGTTCACTTCCTTTCCGGCCGTTCGCCCGAATTTGTGGGTCGCCAGCGCGCGGCGGGAACAGCCTCGGGGGATCATTTTGTTGCGCGGCAAGGAACTCACTCGAAAACGACTCTCCCCCAGCGGCGCACGTTGCGCCGCAAATAATTGATGTGCACGTGCACGGCGGACAGGCCGGGACTCGAACCCGCAGCCCTCAACCGCAACGCGGAACCGAGGCCGGCGCAGGCGGTCTCTCCCGGTCACCCCGCGCCGCGCCCAGTTGGCGCGGGTAGGACGGCGATCCTTCCGTGCGTGCGGGGTCCGCGATAGCTTCGCGTGGACTGCGCGACCGGAAAGGAGACATGCCCTCCGCGGAACGCAAACAACGTATCGCATCGCTGCTGGCGAGCGCGACCGAGATCACGGCGGCGCTCGGGTTGGAGGACCGGCTGGTCGCGATCTCGCACGAGTGCGACTATCCGCCGCGGGTGTTGGATCGGCCGCGCATCTCACGGCCGCGCTTCGATCCGACGGGGCTCGAGAGCGCGGCGATCGATCGGGCGGTGCGGGAGGCGATGGCGGAGCATGGCAGCGTCTACGAGATCGATGGCGATGCGCTCGAGCGGCTGCGGCCGGACCTGATCATGACTCAGGCGGTGTGCGAGGTGTGCGCGGTGCCGACGCCGGGGGTGATCGACGTGGTTCGGGCGCGCGGCCTCGGGGCAGAGGTGCTGTCGCTCGACGCGCACACGATCGACGAGATCCTGGAGACGATTCTCGAGGTCGGTCGCACGGCGGGCGACACTCCGCGCGCGGAGCGCTATGTGGCGAGGTTGCGCGCGCGGCTGGACCGGGTGCGGACGGCGGTCGCGCCGGAGCGGCGGCCGCGCCTGCTCGCGCTCGAATGGCTGGATCCGCCGTTCGCGCCGGGACACTGGGTGCCCGAGATGATCGATATCGCCGGCGCCGAGAGCCTGCTGGGTGAGAGCGGCGGCCATTCACGGGAGGTCGACTGGGCGGACCTCGAGTCGCTCGATCCGGATGTGCTGGTGATCATGCCGTGCGGGTTCGGGCTCGAGGCGTCGCTCGCGGCGGCGAACGCTCACGCTGCGCGGCTCGAAAGCGTGGCGGCGCGTGCGATCTCGGGCGGCCGGGCGTTCGCGGTCGACGGGTCGTCGTATTTCAACCGCTCGGGGC
>JBOHRM010000019.1:0-2189 GCA_050732715.1 Longimicrobiales bacterium | reverse complement strand
GGCGGCCACAGCGGCGACACCCGATCACCCGACGAGTCGCAGTCCCTCGATCACAACCACGGGAGGTACAGAATGCGCACACTGGTTTCGGTCGCGGCCGCCGCGTTGCTCGCCGGCGGGCCTGCGCACGCTCAGGACATCACCGGCGAGATCGACGAGATCTTCAGCTGGGTCACGCCGAACTCGCCCGGGTGCGTGGGCGTGGTGTCGGCGGTGCATCGGAACGCTGGAACGATATCGAGATCACGTTCTTCAATCACCCGCGGAGGAGGGCGATGACATCGAACCGATAGAGGTGGTGCAACACCGACGCAGAACAAGTACAGGGACAACAGACGATCGCCACTGAGAGATCAGCCAATGCTCAATACGAAACGCATTCACCAGTTCCGTTTTTCCTGGCTCGACTTCAAGGTGGGCTTCCGCATGCTGGCGCGGTATCCGGGGCTCACCCTGGTCGGCACGGTGGCGATTGCGGTCGCGATCGCGTTGGGCACGATCTACTTCGAAGCGGTCAACAAGTTTCTGAACCCGCGGCTACCGATTCGGGATGGCGACCGTGCGGTTTCGATTCACAATTGGGACGTCAACGAGTCTGCGCGAGAATCCCGATTGCTGCACGACTTCGCGATCTGGCACGAGCAGGTCAGGACGGTAGACGATCTTGGCGCGGCGATCGTTTTCGTGCGTAACCTCGAGACCGAGGACCGGCGAGTGGAGCCGGTGCGGGGAGCGGAGGTGACGGCGAGCGCGTTCAGGTTGATGGGGACGGCACCGCTCCTGGGTCGCACACTCACAGAGCAGGATGAACAACCGGGGCAGCCGCCGGTGGCCGTCATCGGTCAAACGCTGTGGGAGACACGCTTCGCGAGTGATCCGGGTGTCGTGGGTCGAACGGTGCGACTGGGCACCGCCACCGCAACCATCGTCGGAGTGATGCCGGACGGCTTCGGCTTCCCGGTGCGCGAGCGCATCTGGACGCCGCTGCGCGTGGGCGGATCCATGCTCGCGCCGCGCACGGGCCCGGCCGTGTCGGTCTTCGGCCGCCTCGCGCCCGGCGCATCCATGGACGAAGCCCAGGCAGAGCTCGACGTAATCGGCGCGCGCATCGCGACCGTCAATCCGGAGACGCACAGATTTCTCAGCCCGCGAGTCACGACGTACGCCAAGCCACTCGTCGAAGCCGGCGAAGGGCTCATTATCAGGAACATGATGTACTCCGTGAACGGCATATTCCTGATGCTGCTGGCCGTCGTAAGCGCGAACGTGGCCACGCTCGTGTTCGCCCGGACCGCCACACGTAGCTGGGACATCATCGTTCGAAACGCGCTCGGCGCCAGCCGCGGCCGCATCATCACGCAGCTGTTCACTGAGGCTCTCGTGCTCGCCGGCGTCGCAGCGGTCGTGGGGCTGGCGCTCGCGAGATTCTCGCTGGGCTGGGGGCTGAGTGTGGTGGCCGGCGGTGATTCGATGCCGTTCTGGGTCGACGCCAGTCTGTCATGGAAGACCGTGCTGTACACAGCGGCACTCACGCTGTTCGGCGCCGCGATCGTCGGTATTCTGCCAGCGCTGCGCGTCACGAGGATGAATGTGCAGAATGCGCTTCGCAGCGAGAGTGCGGCGGGCTCTGGGCTCCGGTTCGGTGGCTTCTGGACCACGGTGATCGTCGTGCAGGTCGCGTTCACGGTTGCATTCCTCCCGCTCGCCGCCGGTGGCGTTTTCCAGTCCAACCGGTTCCGTCAGAGAGCGGAAGGCATCGGTGCGGAGAAATACCTGACCGCAAGCGTTGATATGGACCGCGAAGATCATGGGATGGATTCGACCGCGTTTGCTGCGCACGCGCGCCTCAGCTTCGATGAGCTGGAAAGACGGCTCAGCGCGGAGTCCGATGTCGAGCAGGCCGCATTCGCCGATCGCCTTCCAGTCATGGACCAGTTCAAGTTTCAGATCGAGGTCGATACGATGACCGGCGCACCCGCGACCGGCCTGCGCACGAGCACGCTCGTAAACGTCTCGCACGGCTTCTTTGCCGCTTTCGGCACTTCGGTCGCAGCCGGTCGGGGCTTCGAACCACTCGATTTCGAGACCGGCCGCGTGCTGATCGTGAACGAGTCGTTTGCACGCTACGTGCTCGGCGAGCGCAACCCGATCGGTCAGCGCGTCCGTATCGTGGGCGGCGAGGACAGCAG
>JBOHRM010000018.1:0-8440 GCA_050732715.1 Longimicrobiales bacterium | reverse complement strand
GTCCGAGACCGATCGGCTCGCGAAGCTGATCCCGAACGCGCCCAACCATTCGCTCAGCGTCGCCGAGGCCGTCGATCGGATCCCCGAGCTGCGCGCGATGGTCGACGCCGACGCACGCGTTCGCGAGCTGCTCCAACACGCGCAGGTGCTCGAAGGGCTTTCGCGGCACGCCAGCGTGCACGCCGCCGGAGTCGTCATCGCGCCCGGCCCGCTCGATGACTACGTGCCCGTTTGCACGCAGCCGGCACGCAGCGGATCGGACGACAACGACGAACGCCTCGTCGTCACACAGTGGGACATGGTCGCGCTCGAGCAGGCCGGGATGCTCAAGATGGACTTCCTCGGCCTGAAGACGCTCACCGTGATCCACGACGCCGTCGAATGGGTGCGTCGGCGCCACGGTGGGTTGAGCCAACCCGTGACCGGCGAGACGTACGATCGCATCGAGGATGTGCCGCTGGATGACCCGGCCGTCTACGAGATGGTCGCGCACGGTGAGACGGCCGGCGTGTTCCAGTTCGAGTCGTCGCTGGCGACCGACAAGCTGCGCGCGATGCGCTGCGACCGGTTCGAGGACCTGGTCGCTACGAACGCGTTGATCCGGCCGGGCCCGCTCGACAGCGGGATGACCGATGTGTACATCAACCGTAAGCTCGGGCGCGAGCCGGTCCGCTACGCGCACCCGGCGCTCGAGGACGTGCTGTCGACGACGTTCGGTGTGATCACCTATCAGGAGCAGGTTCTGCGCGTCGCGCAGGTGCTCGCGGGCTTCAGCCTCGGCGAGGCCGACGTGCTGCGCAAGGCGGTGGGCAAGAAAGACGCCGAGCTGATCCAAAAGGAGCTCGCTCGTTTCGTCGAACGCGCAGCCGAGAACGGCGTCGAACGACGCATCGCGGACGAGATCGCCGAGCAGATCGTCACCTTCGGCCGATACGGCTTCGTCCGCGCGCACAGCGTGGCTTACGCCTGGTTGAGCTATCAGACCGCTTGGCTGAAGCGGCACTATCCGGCGGAGTTCATGGCGGCGCTGCTCTCGTCGGTGGTCGACAAGATCGACAGCGTGGTCCACTACATCTCGGTATGCCGCGAGCTCGGCCGCGCGATGGTGCGGTACGCCCCCGCCGGCACAGCGCACGGCGTTCAGGTGTTGCCGCCGGACGTGAACGAATCCGACTGGAAGTTCACGCCCGTGGCGGACGACCAGATCCGATTCGGCCTGGGCGCGCTGCGCGGTCTCGGCGAGGCCGCGGTGCGCTCGATCCTCGAGACGCGCCGCGATGATGGGCCGTTCCGATCGCTGTTCGACCTGGTCGAGCGTGTCGACCTGCGCGTGGTCGGCAAGCGCTCGCTCGAGGCACTCGTTATGGGCGGCGCCTGCGACGCGTTCGGTCATCGCGCCCAGCTGCTCGCCGCGATCGAGATGGCGATGCGCGAGGCGCAGCTGCGCCAGGACGAGCGTGCCTCCGGGCAGGTCTCGCTCTTCGACATCGGCGTCACGCCCGAGCCGGTGAGTCGATCCGAGCCGCAGCTCCCAGATGTGCCGCGCTGGACCGAATCGGACCGGCTCGCGCGCGAAAAGGAGATCCTCGGATTCTTCATCAGCGGGCACCCGCTCGATCGCTATCGCGACGTCGTGCGCGTCTACGAGACCGTCAACACGTCGACGCTCAAGCAGCACCGCGATCGCAAGGTCGAGCTCGCCTGCGTCGTGACGTCCGTGGCACGCCAGGTCTCGAAGCGCAACGGATCCGAGTGGGGTCGCATCACGGTCGAGGATTTCGCCGGCACGGCGGCCGTGCTCGCGTTCGGCGACGCGTGGGAGGGCCACCATGATCTGCTGTCCCAGGATGCGCCCGTGCTGATCCGCGGCACCGTCTCGGGCCGTGACCGTGACGAGGAAAACCCGCCGATCTTCCTCGACAGCGCGGTGCCGCTCGCATCGGTGTGCGCGAACGGCACGCTCGCGGTCGAGGTCACCCTCGAGCCCAATGGGCCAGACCACGCGTTGCGCGACGCACGTACGGTCTTCGACCACCACGCCGGGGGCGCCACGATCCTGGTTTCCTGGTCGGATGCGGCAGCGGATGACAGCGTACGATTGCGCTCGCGATCGCTGCGCGTGACACCGTCCAACGAGCTGCTCGATGCGCTCCGCTCGATCTTCGGGCCGGACCGCGTCCGCCTGGTGAAGGCATGAAGTCCCGTTGGTGGGGCCGGGCCGGGAACTCGCAACGCGCAACCCGCAACCCACAACCCCAAAGGATGAGTCCGCGTGGCTCCGCCGCGTAAACGAGAAGCGGTCCGCGAGCCGCTCAGCGCGAGTGATCGCGTTCAGCTCGCGCGCCACCCGAAACGGCCGTACACGCTGGACTATATCGAGCGTGCATTCACCGACTTCGTCGAGCTGCACGGGGACCGCACGTTCCGTGACGACGCGGCGATCGTCGGCGGCTGGGCCCGCCTCGATGGCGAGTCCATCATGGTCGTGGGCCATCAGAAGGGCCGCGACATGAAGCAGAACCTGCGACGCAACTTCGGTATGCCTCACCCGGAGGGGTATCGCAAGGCGCTCCGCCTGATGCAGCTCGCCGCGAAGTTCGGCCGGCCCGTGATCACGCTGATCGACACGCCGGGCGCGTACCCGGGCATCGGCGCCGAAGAGCGCGGCCAGGCCGAGGCGATCGCGCGTAATCTGCGCGAGATGGCGCGGCTGCGCGTGCCGATCATCGCCGTGGTCATCGGCGAAGGCGGCAGCGGCGGCGCACTCGCGCTGGGTATTGCGGACCGCGTGCTGATGTTCGAAAACTCGATCTACAGCGTGATCTCACCCGAGGGCTGCGCCGCGATCCTGTGGAAGAACGCGAGCGCGAAAGACGAGGCGGCGGACGCGCTAAAGCTCACGGCGACCGACATCGAGACACTCGCCGTGATCGACGACGTCATACCCGAGCCCGCCGGCGGCGCCCAGGAGGACCCGGGCTTCGCCGCGGACGCGTTGCGCGAGGCGTTGCTCCGCCACCTGCGCGCACTGCGGCCCCTCGATTCCGAGGCATTGCTCGAGCTGCGCTGGAAGAAGTACGAGGCCATGGGAGAGTGGCGGGTAACCACGACGAAATGAGCGTAAGCTATGTCTCATATTGTAGAAGTCGCGTTCAAGGCCAATCGGCGCGGATATTACGCGTGCGAGGGGAACGGCATCCAGCTCAGCGAATACGTGATCGTCGAAGCCGACCGCGGGGAAGACCTCGGGCGTGTCACGGCCGCCGGTGCGATCGCCGAACGGAAGTGCAACGGCTGCTCGACGGGCTGCGCGGCGCCGGTACCGGTGCATCGCGTGCTCCGCACCGCGGAGCGCGACGAGGTCGATCGTGTGATCGCGCTGCGTGCCGATGAGCCGCGCGTGCGGCGTGTCACGCGCGAGAAGGTCAGCCAGTACGGTCTCAAGATGAAGGTCAGCGAGGCCGAATGGCAGTTCGACCGCAACAAGCTCACGATCTACTTCACGGCGGACCGCCGCGTGGATTTCCGCGAGCTCGTCCGTGACCTCGCCCGCACGTTCCGTACGCGTATCGAGCTGCGGCAGATCGGCGTACGAGACGAGGCCGCGCTGCTCGGCGGTGTCGGCCGCTGTGGCCGCGAGCTGTGCTGCTCGACCTGGCTGCGCGAGCTGAAACCGGTCAGCCTCCAGCTCGCCAAGGACCAGCGCCTGTCGCTGAACCCCGCTCAGATCTCGGGCTGCTGCGGCCGACTGATGTGCTGCTTGACGTACGAGCACGACGCCTACGTCCAAGCGAGAAAGCGGTACCCGCGGGAAGGCAAGACGCTGAACACGAGCCGCGGCCACGAGAAGGTCGTGAACGTCGACATCTGGCGCGAGCGGGTGGTCCTCAAGGACGAAGAAGGCAGCCGGCGCACGGTCGGTTTGGACGAGCTGAAGCGCGAAGTCGCCTCCGTCGGCGCCCGCACGCCTTCCGGCGGGCCGACATCGTGACGGCGTTCACACGTTCTCCCCGAGGTGAACCAATACCGCGACGGCGGTGCGACGCTCGCCCGAGGAATGCCGGGCGGCTGGACGAGCGTTCCAGGGTCGGGGGTCGGCGGTGAGCGCCAGGGACACGTTCTACATCACGACGGCGATCGACTACGCGAACGGCCCGCCACACATGGGTCACGCGTTCGAGAAGATCGGCGCCGATGCCATGGCGCGGTACCGGCGGCAGCAGGGGCAGCGCGTCCGCTTCGTCATGGGCATGGACGAGCACGGGCTGAAGGTATTGCAAAGCGCCGAGTCGCGCGGCATCACACCGCGCGAGTGGGTCGATGAGCTCGCGGCGATGTTCCGCGCGTCTTGGGATCGCCTGCTCATCAGCAACGACGACTTCATCCGCACGACGCAGCCGCGCCACCAGCGTGCCGCGTCGGAATTGATCCGGCGCATCCTGGACGCGGGCGACATCTACGCCGGTCGCTACGAGGGCTACTACTGCGTCGGCTGTGAGGCGTTCAAGCGGCGCGACGAGCTCGTGACTGATGACGCCGGCGTCCTGCGATGCCCGATCCATCCGAACCGAAAGGTCGAGTGGACAGAGGAGGAGAACTGGTTCTTCAAGCTATCGCGCTACCAGCAGCGTCTGCTCGACCTTTACGACGAGCGGCCGAACTTTCTCCAGCCGGAGACGCGGCTCAACGAAGTCCGGCGGCTGGTCGAGGCCGGGCTCGACGATATATCCGTCTCCCGGCCGGGCCTCGGCTGGGGCATCCCGTGGCCCGGTGATGACCGTCACGTCGTCTACGTGTGGATCGAGGCGTTGATCAACTATCTCTCGGCGGTCGGCTTCCCGGATGACGGCTGGCAGCATCTATGGCCCGCGGACATCCACGTGATCGGCAAAGACATCACGCGCTTCCACTGCGTGATTTGGCCAGCGATGCTGATGAGCGCGGGGATCGAGCCGGCACGCGGTGCATGGGCCCACGGCTTCTTCAACTTCGAGGGACGCAAGCTCTCGAAGTCCGAAGGCGTGCGCGTCGGGCTGGACGAGGCGATCGATCGTTACGGCCCCGATGCGTTCCGATACTACATCCTGCGAGACGTGCCGTGGAACGGCGACGGCGATTTCTCGTGGGAACGTTTCGATGCCGTGTACACTGCTGACCTGGCCGATGACATCGGCAACCTCGCGAACCGCACGATCTCGATGATCGAGCGGTATCGCGACGGCGTGGTGCCCGCGGGCGCCCGCACCTCGCTCGATGCCGAGATCGGGGCGGCCCTCGCGCGTTACCGCGATGCGATGGACGCGAACCTGCTTCACCTCGGTGCGGCCGCGGCGCTGGCGCTCGCCGCCGAAGCGAACGGTTTTGTCGAGACGCGCGCGCCGTGGACCGACGCAAAAGACCCGGGCCGTGCCGCGGAGCTCGACGCCACGCTCGGGGCGCTCGCTCGCGCCGTCGCCGCACTCGCCGGACTGCTCGAGCCGTTCATGCCCGGGAAGGTCCAAGAGCTCGCGCACCGCATCGGCATCGAGCGCGCGCCACTGCTCGATGAGATCGAGACGCTCGACCCCGCCGGACGGCGCGTCACCCGCGGGGAGGTGCTCTTCCCGAAACCTACGCCCGAGCGTACTTGACACGACCGCCGCGCACAACCTATGCTCCGCCGCGACACAGCGCTGAACACCCCGGTCAGCACGTTCCAGTCAAGGGGTTGCGGCGATGTTCCCGCGTCCGCCCCCTCTCACGTTTGGGAGAACGAATGGCCCGACGGCGATGGACCGTCAGGATCGCGGAGCGTTTGCGCACCGCCGGCCGCCGGCTGCGCGTTTCGCACGACGTTCGCCGCGCGCTGATCGCCGTCACATTGCTCGCCATGGCAGGGTTGTTCTCCGCCGCGGCCACTCGCGTGCTCGCGTTCTCCACGGACGCGCCTCTCCGGGTCGGCTCACGCGTCGACGCCGTGGTCGCGGCCGAGCTCGAGGCCATGCGCACAGAAGTCGCCGAGCTGCGCGCATCACTCGACGAGCTTGCCGCCAAGGATGAATATTTCCGCATGCTGGCCGGGCTCGAGCCGATCCACGATGACCCGCGCGCCGTGGGCGTCGGCGGACCGGCTTCCATAACGTTCACTCGCCATCCGCTCAACCGCTTCGACGAAGCCGCGGCCGAGCGAATGGTCTCACTCTCCACCGAGGTCACCGAGCTGCTCCGCCGCGCCCGCACGCTTTCCGTCGGCTGGCGTGAGGCGAAAGACACGCTCCAGAGCCGATACGACCGCCTCGCTGCCATGCCCTCGATCTCGCCGGTCGATGGCTACGTGTCGAGCGGGTTCTCGTACCGCCGCATCCATCCGATCCTGAACGTGCCGCGCCCGCATCTCGGCCTCGACATCGCCGCCAACCACGGCACGCCGATCGTCGCGACCGCGCGCGGCCGCGTGCGTTTCGTCGGCTATGACGGCGAGTACGGCCTGGCGGTCGAGATCGATCACGGCTTCGGCCACGTCACGCGCTACACGCACGCCTCGAGGGCCGTCGTTCGTAAAGGCCAGCCGGTCGAGCGAGGCGACGTGATCGCGCGCGTGGGTGAAACGGGCCTCGCCCTCGGTCCGCACGTGCACTACGAATTGCTCGTCAACGGGCGCAAGGTCAATCCACGGAATTACATCCTGGACATCCGGGTCATACCCGATTAAACTGTTATCATCCCGAATCTTAGCTCCGGAGGACGAAGCTCATGAGGAGAGGGCTCCTGTCAGTCGCAGCGGCCGGCGGTGTGACGGCGCTGGCTGCATGCGGCAGCGCCGAACTTGTGGTCCAGGCACAAGCGGACGGCGAAGGCGGCGAACCGACACCGCTCGCGCAGCTCGAAGTGCGCGCACTCCCGTATGACCGTGACGCGATCTTCGACTCACTCAGGACGGCGCACGCCGACCCCGAGCCGGAGATACCGGATAGTCTAGCAGAATTGCAGAGTCGCATCGCTGTGGCTCAGCAGGCCTGGCGCGAGGCGGAAACGCAATGGAACACGGCGCGCGACAGCCTGCGAAGGTTGTCGGATATCATGGACGGCATGGCGCGGAACTCGCCACAATATCGCGTCGCCTTCTTGGACTTCAGTGACCAGGAATCCAATGAGCAGGAAGCCGAACAAGCATCCCAGCAAGCGTTCCAGGAGTTCGAAAGCCTGCAGCAGAACTACAATACGCAGGTCGAGCAGCTTGCCGCCCGGCGCCAGCAGTGGGCCGATCTGGCGTACGTGGACGTCAGTGATGTGATCGCGGCACGGCTCGAACAGCTCGGTCTCGAGGAGGTCACTGACACGGCCGACGCGGAGGGTGTGGTCCGGTTCTCACTGAAGCCCGGCCAATGGTGGGTCCACGCGCGCTACGACCTGATGTTCGATGAGCTTTACTGGAACGTTCCAGTCGACGCGCAACGCGGCGAACCGATCTCGGTCACGCTAGACCGCTCGACAGCCCAAATAAGGCCGCAATTCTAATTGAGTTCCGAGTTCCGAGTTCCGGGTTCCGAGTTCGACGGATTGACCCGGAACCCGGAACGCGGAACCCGGAACCGACACGGTGAACCTCAAGAAAACGGCGACTCTCGAGAAACAGGCGGCGCTGACGCTGGAGGTTTCCGGCGACGGCGTCGCCTGGCTCGTTTTCGACCGTCCCGATCATCGACTGAACCTGCTGACGCGCGCCGTCATGACCACGCTGGACGCGCTCCTGGGCGAGATCGAGGCCGGCGCCGCGGCCGGCGATATACTCGGGGTCGTGTTGCGCAGCGGCAAGGACGGCACGTTCATGGCGGGCGCGGACATCCGCGAGATTCGCGACATCGAGACCGCGGCGGATGGTGAGGCCGCGTCGCGGGCGGGACAGGCGATTCTTCGCCGGCTCGAGCGGCTCGAGGTGCCGACCGTGGCCGCGGTCGACGGCGTGTGCCTGGGCGGCGGCACGGAGCTGATTCTCGCGTGCGGACATCGTCTCGCGACTGACCGTCCGTCGACACGCATCGGCCTGCCGGAGGTCCGGCTGGGCATCCTCCCCGGCCTCGGCGGGACGACCCGCCTGCCGCGCCTGATCGGGCTGACCCAGGCGTTGCCGCTCATCCTGACGGGCAAGCCGGTCTCGGCGAAGAAGGCGGCGCGCATCGGCCTCATCGACGAGATGGTGCCGCGGGCGGCTCTATACGATCGCGCGCGCGCTGTCGCGCTCGAGGCGGCGTCCGGTGCGCCGCGCCGGAAACGGCGCTCGAGGCCGTTGCACGTGCGGCTGCTCGAGGAGTCATCGCCGGGTCGCGCGATCGTGCTCTCGCAGGCGAAGAAGCGCGTCATTCAGGAGACGCGCGGCCACTACCCTGCCCCGCTCGTGGCGCTGAATACGCTCGCGCGATCGGCCGGCGCGCGGCTGGACCGTGCGTTCGAGATCGAGGCG
>JBOHRM010000017.1:0-2428 GCA_050732715.1 Longimicrobiales bacterium | reverse complement strand
TTCCTCCAGATTCAGGTCGTAGGGTTGGAAAATGATGAATGATGAATGATGAATGATGAATACGGATGGGGCATTCATCATTCATCATTCATCATTCATCATTGCCGTACTCATGGCGATCGCGGCGACGGCGAAGGCGGCCACACCTTCGCCGCGGCCGATCCAGCCCATCCCCTCGTTCGTGGTAGCCTTGACCGACACGTGGCGTGGGCCGATGCCGATTGCGCCGGCCAGCCGTTCGCGCATCGCGTCGACGTGCGGGCCGATGCGCGGCGCCTCACAGATCACCGTCGCGTCGACGTTCACGACCTGATAGTTGATCTCGGCGAGCCAGGTCGCTGCCGTCCGCAGCAGCTCGATCGAGTCCGCGTCTCGCCAGCGCTCATCGGCCGGCGGAAAGTGCGTGCCGATGTCACCGAGTGCGGCGGCGCCGAGCAGTGCGTCGATGACGGCGTGGGCGAGCACGTCGGCGTCCGAGTGCCCTGCGAGACCCATGGCGTGCGGGATGTCGACACCGCCGAGCACCAAGCGGCGGCCGGCATCGAACCGGTGCGCGTCATAACCGATGCCGATCCGCATCGCCGTTCTCGGGGCACCGGCCTCTCAGGCCGAGACGCCGAGGATGCGCAGGGACAGGTGCGCGGCGTTCTCGGCATTGTCAATGCCGACGCACGCGACGGGGACGCCGGGCGGCATCTGCACGGTCGACAGCAACGCGTCGAGCCCGCCGAGCGCGGCCGAGAGGGGGACGCCGATGACCGGGAGCCGCGTCTGCGCGGCGACGACGCCGGGCAGCGCCGCGGATAGCCCCGCGCCGCAGATGATCACGCGGAACCCTTGTGCTTCGGCGTCGCGCGCGATGTTGGCCGTGCGATCCGGCTCGCGGTGTGCGCTCGAGACCACCACCTCGGTCTCGACACCCGCGCCGTTCAGGATCGGGACCGCTCTCTCCATGCGTTCGCGATCCGACTCCGAGCCCATCATGATCAGGACGCGGCTCACAGGTGAGACGGAACCGGCGTGTCGTGTCTGGACCGCGCGCCGGTCTGCCCGGGATCACGCTCCGGTTCCCGACCTCCGCCCGCGGCGGGGAGGAGCGCTGCGACGTCTCGGTCGGTGCAGGCGCTGCACGGGCAATCAGCCGTACTCCTCCCTGCACTGCCGTCGTCATTGAGCGGCGCGAACGAGTAGTCTTGATAGCGACGCCGTGGCGTGAACCCGGCGTCCTCGATCAGCCGCCGCATCTCCGGTTCGGGCATGATGAAATCGATGCCGGCCGCGCTCACGACGTTCTCCTCGATCATGAGCGAGCCGAAGTCGTTCGCGCCGAACCGCAGCGCGATCTGCGCCATCTTCGGTCCTTGCGTCACGTATGAGACCTGTAGGTTGTCGATGTTGTCTAGGATCAGCCGTGCGATCGCGGTCGTGCGCAGGTAGTCCATCGCCGTGCCGAGCGGCACGTCCCACCCCTCCATCTCCGTTTGGCTGGGCTGGAACGACCACGCGATGAACGCCGTGTAGCCGCCGTAACCGCGGGACCGGCTGCGCTGCTGTGATGCGCGCAGCTTGAGCAGGTGCTCGAGCCGGTCCTCCCACGTCTCGCCGACACCGTACATCAGCGTGGCGGTGGTCAGCAGCCCGGCCTCGTGTGCGGCCTCGTGGATCTCGAGCCAGCGGCTGGCGTCGATCTTCTTCGGCGCGATCACGTCGCGCACGGCATCGACCAGCACCTCCGCGCCGGCGCCCGGGATCGAGTCCAGACCCGCCTGCTTGAGCTGCCGCAGCACCTCATCAAGCGGCAGCTTCGACACGCGCACGATCATGTCGATCTCGGATGCACTGAAGCCGTGCACATGGATCGGATGGTGTTCCTTGATGTGACGGAGCAGGCCGAGATACCAATCGATCGGGAGATACGGATTGTGCCCACCCTGCATGAGGATCTGCACGGCGCCGACGGCCTTTGCCTCATCGATCTTGGCGCCGACCTCGTCATAGCTCAGGACGTACGCCTCGTCATCCTTCGGCCGCCTGTAGAACGCGCAGAACTTGCAGTCCGTAACGCACAGGTTCGTGTAGTTGATGTTGCGGTCGACGATGTAGGAGACGACGTCCGGCGGGCGTTTCTCGCGGCGCACCGCGTCGGCGCGCGCGCCGAGCTCGAGCAACGGCGTCGAGTCGATGAGATCACGCCATGCCGCGATCTCATCCGAGAAATGCCGCTCGTGCAGCGGCGGAGGTGAGTAAGCCGGCTGCGGCGCACGGCGCTGTGCGCCCACCGAGCCCGCCACGGTCGGCGCCCGGCGGCGTGGCGCCATGGACCCGAGCACGGGAAGCGAGCGGTGTTCGGCCCCCTCACCCTGACCCTCTCCCCCGCTCGCGGGGGAGAGGGGAAGTTCTCCTGCTTCTCGTCTGCGGGGAGGAGTTT
>JBOHRM010000016.1:0-6170 GCA_050732715.1 Longimicrobiales bacterium | reverse complement strand
GCGATCATCGCCGCGAGCATTGTCGCCCGCTTCATCGGACTTCTCGACAACTCGCCACCTCCGGTTGTTGAGGTCGGTGGCGAAAGCTGGCGCACGGATCGCCCGGGCGGGTGGAGGATCGGTCCGAGAATTGTTCGGAAAGTGTGCACGAGTCTCCACACTTTTCGAACATCTTGCCTGTTCCCTTCGCGGCCGTCCGGCACCATCATGAACGGGCGGGCGGGGCATGAGGCGAGCCGGCGGGCGCAGGGGCGGAGCGGATCGATCCGACCGATCGGAGGTGCACCATGGCTGATGCCGCGCAACGGAGACCGAGACGGCCGAGCCACAAGGCCCGGCTTCGGCGATGGCTGCCCGTGGCGTTCCTGCTGATGAGCCTAACGGTGGCCGGCATCAGCGCTTTCGAGGCGTATCGGGCACAGCGGTCTCATCACGCCACGGCCACCGGCGTCCTCACCGAGTACGGCGAGTTCGCGGCGTGGAGCTATCGACAGCAGATCGACAGTCGGGTCGGCTCTGTTTTGGCGCGGACCCTCCAATGGGTGCGGGATAACACCGCCTTCATGACGGGCGATGTCGCGGACGTTTGTCTGGCCAGCCTGCTCGAACCGCCGTCGCAGGACGAAGAGTGCGCGTGCAGCCAGGACCTGGCGGGGCGCTATTCGTTCATCACGCTGTTGAACGAGCCGCCCGAGGCGGCACGCTGGGCGGGGCACGGCGCGCCTCCGGCCGCCGAGCGGACATCTCTGATCGAGGCCGTCCGCGCTGATGCCCGTCGCGTCTATCGCGAGGATTGGCCGTATCGCGTGCTGTACATCGACGATGGCGCCGGCCCCGCTCTCGCGTACATTCGCCTCACCCCGCGTCCGGACCGCGGGGGAGCCCGCCCCGCGCGCACGGACACGACGCTCGTGGGCGTCGAGCTTTCGCGAGAGAAGCTGGGAAAGCTGTTCGAGGGCGCGCTCGGCGACGAGATCCTGCTGCCGCCCATACTGACGCGCGGCCATTCGAACAGGGACGTGATCCAGGTCGAGGTGCTCGATCCAGGCGGCCGCGTCCTGTTCGCCTCGCGGCCGAGCGTCGACCACGCGTTCCCGGCCGATGACGAGGTCAGCGCGATCTTCGGCGGCGGCTTTGTCCGCGCGTCGGTCCTGCCGGAGGCGGCCGGACACCTCGTCATTGGCGGCCTGCCCAGCGACCGCACGCCGGTTCTGCTTCTCATTGTCGCCCTCGCCGGCGCGCTCGCGATCGGGGCGATCGTTCACCTCCGTCGCGAGAACCGGCTCGCGCTCGTGCGCCAGGAGTTCGTCGCAAGTGTATCGCACGAGCTGAGGACGCCGCTCGCCCAGGTTCGTCTGTTCACGGACACGCTGCGGCTCGGCCGCACGCACACGGACGAGCAGCGCGACTGGGCGCTCGCCAACATCGACCGCGAGACGCTGCGGCTCACGCACCTGGTCGAGAACATCCTGCATTTCTCGCGGTCCGAGCGAGGCGTGCAGGCGGCGGCGCGCCGCCGGACAGGCCTGACCGAAGAGGTGCGCGATGCGCTCGTCGCGTTCCGCGCGCTCGTGCCGCCGGCCAAGGCTCGATTCGCGTTCGACCTGCCCGACGGGCTCGAGGCCGAGCTGCACCACGAATCGTTCCGTCAGGTCATCCTCAACCTGCTCGACAACGCGGTTCGCTACGGCCGCGCGGGTCAGACCGTGCGCATCGGAGGCGGCCGCGTACGCGACCGCATCCGCATCACCGTCGATGACCAGGGTCCCGGCGTTCCGTCCTCCGAGCGCGAACGCATCTTCGAACCGTTCCGCCGCGGCTCGACCGGCGTGCACGCCGTCGTCGCCGGCAGCGGCATCGGCCTCTCCGTAGTTCGCGATATCGTGCGTGCGCACGAGGGGCGCGTGTGGGTCGAGGACGCTCGGGGCGGCGGCGCACGCTTCATTGTCGAGCTGCCGGCGATCTCCGGCGACGGAGCCGCGCCGGCCGACGCCGGGCCGCCGGCCGACGATCAGCTTCTAGACCCGCACCAGCAGTGGTCCGCCGGTGCGGCAGACCAGCAGGCGCCCGCCGGTGCGGCATGAAGCCGCGCATCCTCCTCGTCGAGGACAACGAGGAGCTCGCGGCGGGGATACGCCACAATCTCGAGCTCGAAGGCTACGAGGTCCTCTGGGCCGGCGATGGTCGCGCCGGGCTCGACGCGGCGCGCAATTGTCGCCCCGACCTCGTCATCCTCGACGTGATGCTTCCCGGGCTGGACGGCTTCCAAGTGCTCAAAGCGCTGCGCCACGAGCAGTTCAGCCGGCCCGTGCTCATGCTCACGGCAAGAGGCGAGGAGGCGGACAAAGTGCGCGGCTTCCAGCTCGACGCGGATCAATACGTCACGAAACCGTTCGCGTTGCTCGAGCTGCTCGAACGCGTGCGCTCGTTGCTCCGGCGCTCGCGCCGTGAACGCGATCGTGTCTCGCGCATTCTCCGATTCGGCGACGTCGAGGTCGACATGAGAGCCCGCACCGTGCACCGGAACGGAACGGCCGTGGCACTCACGCCGAAGGCGTTCGAGCTGCTCGCCGCGCTGCTGCGCAATGAAGGGCGTGTCATGTCACGCCACGCGCTGCTTCACGAGGTCTGGGGCCACCGCGCCGCGATCGTTACGCGCACCGTCGACTCGCACGTCTCGGAGCTGCGTCAGAAGCTCGAGAACGATCCCGCCGAGCCGGCGTTCATCAAGACGGTCTGGAAAACCGGATATCGGTTCGAACGCTGAGTGCGCGCAGACCAACGCGCCTCGGATCACCACACTACCCGGAAACCTCACGAAATTTCGGTGGACCGCCCTATCGAACGCAGATCCGCCTGATCCGCCACGGCGAGGTATTCCGCAGGCGACACGATCATCACGCCCTCGATGGATTGTCCGTAGTAGGCACCGAAATGCGCGACGTCGCCGGTGACGAGGTGCGTCGCCCGCACGCCGATCGCGGCGAGGAGCACGGGCCGGTCCTTATCCGGGAGCGTCACCCCCTTCGGGAGCGGCCGGTCCGGCTGAGCTTCGATGACCGTCACGTGACCGAGCAGCCGCTGGAGCCGCGCTAGGCGCTGCTCCCCATCGAGATTCCGCCGCGCCTCCTCGATGGTGTACTCCGAACTCACCAGCGTCACACGCTCGAGTCGCCAGAGCCGCGCCACGCCGGCGTCCTCCCGGTACGCGGCAGAGAAAAGCACGTTCGCGTCGAGAAACAGTACGTCCATTGATCACGCACGGGGCGGCTTCCGGTGTGCGATCTCTGCCGGGTCCAGGCCCATCCTGCGGACCTCCTCTACTGCGCGGCTGTAGTCCTCCACATCCGTCGCGTTGGACAACACGAACTCGGCCCGACGTTCCGGCGTGTATATCTCTAGGGGAACGGCCACCGCGGGCCGAATCAGGATCCCGTCTTCACGACCCTCCGCAATGACGAACGACCCCTCTGCCAGGCCGTACCGCCGCCGCAACTGCGCCGGCAACACAATCGTCCCGCGCCGCCCAACCCGGCTCGTATCCATGGCCATCGCTCCGAATATCGGATTGCTCGAATATCTGATAAGCGGTCATTCTGATACTCGCGCCTGGACGGATGCGATGTCAAGAGCCTTGCTTACGGACGTTGGACAGGGCTCGATGATCGCAGAACGCGGGATCCTGCGGGTCAGATGAGCGCTCGAACAGGCGGACGACGTTGGCGTTGCCCTATTTCGGAATGTATCGGATTGAACGAGTATTGGAGCTGGAGGCGCAGATAGGTGTAGTCGACGCCGCCGCGGTCGAAGGTGCCGCCGTAGATGGCAATCAGCTCGAACCCGTTCATGAACTGGGCCGCCAGCGTGCCGCCCACGTAGTGACCGTCGAGGGACCCGCTGCTCGTATGGCCCTCGACGTAGGTGTCTCCGCCGCCCAGGTAGAGATATCCGGCCGACGCCCAGAGCCACGTCGTGAGATCGCGCGTCAGGTGCGTCTCGATCTGGACCATCGGGTCCTGCGTCTGCGTCCTGCCGTCGAGGAAATCCTCGTTGTCGGTGAACAGCCACAGGTAGGGGTACAGCTCGAACGTCGTACGCTTGCCGACCTCCCAGGCGCCGATCCCCTGCGTCAGCGGGAACCCGAGGCGGAACGACCACCGATTCGATCCGAGATTGAGCAGCCTATGAGGGTCATAATCGCCCATGGACGGCTTGAACGCGAAGTTGACGTCGATCACGGTTCGGTTTCGCCACTCGGCGAACTCACGAACGTTCATCGCCGGCGCAGCGATCAGGTTCACATCGAGGATTGCCATCCCGTCGGCGAGTCCGCCGCTGGTCTGATCGAGGTGCGGCGGCCCGCCCTCGAGCCGGACGTCCAGCTCTCCGGCCGGCAGCCCGGCGAAGACGATGGCGGATCGCCCGAACAAGCCGAAGTAGCCGTTGTAGGTCGGAACGGCGACGTTCGCCACCGTCGACACGTCGCGGTCGAACTGGAGGCTCGTGAACGATGCGTTGCCGGAGATGCGCATGTACCACAGCCCGAACGCGTGGGTGTTGACCGGTGCTTTCCAATAGGACCGCGGACCATCGAACTGAGCGGCTGCGCGCAGGGGCCACAGTGCCGCAAGCAGGATCAGCACGAACGGCGCGAGTGGCCACGCAGACGGGGCCGCGACGAGGCCGGTCCTGACATCGAGCACCACACATCCTCCCCCCAGGACCGCCTCGCGCGTCCCTGCCCACGGTGGACAACTCGCTGAGCCGGATATTCGAGGTGCACGCTGCGGGCAACCTTCGTGCCGGTCATGGATCGAGACGCCTCGGCGCGCGTCAGACCACGCGCTGTCCGGGCCGGGCGAACAGCGACCAGAACTGATCCGCATCGTTTTGCCTCGCTGGTGCGTCTCCAGATGGAAGGACTGTGGGGACGGGACGAGCCACGGAATCGGCTCTTGGCTCCATTCGCCCTCCGCCGTGAGGAGGCGCGTGGGCGCCGCGGCGGCGCGCGCACGCGCTGCGTGACGGTACACCGACGTAGGACATACATTGGCGCATGCGAGTGACTTGCGAATCGAACGGCTGCCGCACCGCGCTTAGATTCGGACTGTCGGTCGCGGTTGGGTGTCTCGGGTCGGCTGGATCCCTGGAAGCGCAGGACCGGCCATCGCTGCGGGCAGCGGCCGTGGTCGAAGCGATCGTCGTGGACGGCCGACTCGATGAACCGGCGTGGGCGCGTGCCGCGGCGGCCTCGGAGTTTCGGCAGCTCGAGCCGGCCGAGGGCGCGACCGCGTCGCACCGGACGGAGGTGCGTGTGCTGTACGGCGACGGCAGTCTGTACGTCGGGGCCGTACTGCACGACGCGGACGCGGCGGCGATCGAGCGGACGTTGGGCCGGCGTGATGAGTTCAATCGGGCGGACTGGTTCCTGGCGTCGATCGACGCCTATCTCGACCGCAGGACGGCGTACACGTTTGCCGTGAACGCGGCCGGCGTGCAGTTCGACGCCGTTCAGGGAGGCGGGGGTGGCGGCGGACCGGGCGGCGGAGGCGGACCGACGCCCGACGGGATGGACCCGTCCTGGGATGCCATATGGTCCTCCGAAGTCGAGGTCACGCCGGACGGTTGGGTGGTCGAGATGGCGATTCCGTACAGCATGCTTCGCTTCCCGCGAGCGCCGTCGCAGACCTGGGGCGTTCAGTTCTCGCGCCACGTTCCGCGTTTGGGTGAGGTGGCGGAGTGGCCGCTCGTCCCCAGGGTCGAGCGCTCGAATCAGGTGGCGCAGTTCGCGACGCTGACCGGGATCACCGGGATCGAGCCGCGCCGCAACCTGCAGATCCAGCCGTACTCGGTCGCCCGAATGCACATGCGTGAGGACGCCGAGCGGCCGGGCGCCACGGACCGAGCCGGCGAGCTCGATGTGGGTGGAGACCTCAAGGTGGGGCTCGGGCCGAACGTCACCCTGAACGCCACGCTCAACCCCGACTTCGGCCAGGTCGAGTCCGACCCCGCGGTGCTGAACCTGACGGCGTTCGAGACGTTGTTCGAGGAGCGCCGGCCGTTCTTCGTCGAGGGGAGCCAGATCTTCGAATTCGAGGCCGGTCCGGGCCGGTTGCTCTATACGAGACGCATCGGTGCCGCGGCGCCCATCATCGGCGCGGTGAAGCTCT
>JBOHRM010000015.1:0-20762 GCA_050732715.1 Longimicrobiales bacterium | reverse complement strand
ATGCGCTTCTGCGTCGACGCCTCGGTCGACGGTGCACAGCAGTACAACGTGGTAAACGTGTTGCTCGCGCCAGGCGTTGTCTTCGATTCCGCGCTGCATCAGCGGAACTTCTATACCACGTCGAGTTGCGGGGTGTGCGGCAAAGCCTCCATCGCGGCGGTACGAGCGGCCGGCTGTCCGGTCGTGCGCGGTGATCTACGGGTGACCGCCGAAACGGTGCTTGCATTGACGGATCAGTTGCGCGCCCGCCAGGCGGTCTTCGATCGGACCGGTGGCCTGCACGCCGCCGCGTTGTTCACGGCCGAGGGCGAGCTCATCGCGGTACGCGAGGACGTAGGCCGCCACAACGCCATGGACAAGTTGGTCGGTGCCAGGTTGCTCGCAGGCGAGCTGCCGCTTTCCGACTGCATCGCAATGGTCAGCGGCCGGCTGTCGTTCGAGCTGGTTCAGAAGGCGGCGAGGGCGGGGGTCACGATTCTGGTCGGCGTGTCCGCGCCCTCATCACTCGCCGTCGAGCTCGCGGGCGATGTCGGCATGACGCTCATCGGTTTCCTCCGTAAAGGACGATTCAACGTCTACACGGGCGGCGATCGGGTCACGGTCGGCTCCGTGGTGGTCCGCTCGTGACGTTGGCCGGCCAACGCACGCAATGATCCCGGGCCGGCGACCGCACCTGGGGTTTCAGGCTGAGTCGTCCGGCGGGGACAATCAGCGGGGCAGCGGCGCAAGCGGTATGTTCAGGCCGACCACGATTCCCCAGGGATCGGCGCCATCGAGGTACTCGAGTCCGGCCACGATATCTCCGTCATCCGGGAGGCCGGTGGCGGTGTAATCGAGGAGCCCGTACAGCGACAGGTTGCGCAGCCAGTTGCGGCGAGGCAGGGAATTGAACAAGTAGATCGTGGGACCCAGCTCGAGGACCAGCTTGTGCGTATAGAAGCTGTCATCACCCGGTTGCGCGGCCGGGCTGAAGAGCCCGAAGATGTCCGCGGCTAGGCTGAACCAGCCGTTGGTTTGATCCGTCGTGATCGCGCCGAAACTCCCGACGTAGAGAATGTCCGGTGCGTTCGCATTGACCTCCTCGTCCACGTCCCGGCCGGTCAATGGATTGACCCGCGTGTCGGCGCCTGCCCAGGGCCTCCACTGGACCACGCCGGCCAGCGAGAGCCGCGGGATCGCGGTCGGGATCGCCATGGCGAACCGGAGCAGGAAGTCCGTCGTGCTGTCGAGCTCGAACTCGGCTCCGTCCGAAACGCGGCGCACCCTCGGTGCGTCGAGCCAGTTCGATACGCTCATGCCAGGCTGGAACGTAAACACCGGTGCGCACAGCACATTGCAATCCCGATCTTGGGCGGCCACCGGTGAGCCCAGCAGCAGGAGGGCGCCCAGGGTGGGAGTGATCCACAACCATCGGTCCTTCATCCTGCCTCCGGATATTCACGTGAACGGTACAGCCAGCTCGCCGGTCCCCCGCCTCGTCGGATGCCGCCCGCGGGCGTGTGGCCGAAGCAGGAATTGTGCTCAATACGGCCGATTGGCCTCTGCCGAAGCTCGAGAGCTGCCGCGATCGTAATGCGTCGCTCGAGGCGGGCAGGGAATTGGCGTCGCATGCTCAGCTAATCGTACGAAGGCTGGCACTTCTCGCTCAGGATCGCCGACCCCTATATGAGGCGATCTGATTGATTTTAATCGGCGCGCAGTGACGTGAGCGGATCGAGCCGCGCGGCGCGCCATGCCGGAACCGAGCAGGCGGCGAGTGAGACGAGGACGAGCGTCGCACCTGCGAGGGCGAGACTGAGCGGATCGAACGCGCCAACACCGAAGAGCAGACCGTCGAGCGCGCGCCGCAGCGCGAGTGCGGCGAGCACGCCGAAGGCGACGCCCGCCAACACGAGCATCATGCCCTGGGTGACGACCATGCCGAGCACGGATCGCGGGCGGGCGCCGAGCGCCAGCCGGATGCCGATCTCATGGGCGCGCAGATTCACGGCGTGAGCCAACAGGCCGTAGAGGCCGAGCGCGCCGAGCAGCAGAGCGACCAGCGCGAAGGCCGACATCACTGTAGTGGTGAAACGTGAGTCGCCGGTGGCCTCGTTTACCACGTCGTCGAGCGTCATGAGCTGGCCGAGCGGCAGTGTCGGGTCGATCTCCGCCATGGCTTCGCGGACGGCGTTGACGCCCAGCGTCGGATCGCCGCGGAACCGAACGACCAGATTCATGGTCCGGCCGGCGTACGCGGGTCGTGGCGCCTGCGCCAGGGACGTGTAGACCGCGGGCGGTGGGTCCTCCGTGACGCCCAACTGGCGGACGTCCCCGACAATGCCGACGATCGTGATCCACGTCGAGTCTTGCCCGTAATAGCGCAGCCGGGTGCCGATCGGGTCCTGTCCCGGAAAGTAGGCGCGCGCTGTGGCCTCGTTGATGACCGCAACCGGCGGCGATCCGGCGATGTCTGCCGGTTCGAACCACCGTCCTGCTACGAGTCTGAGTCCGAGTCCGACGAGCGCGCCGGTCGTCGCCATCTGATATCGTGCGTTCCACCCCGGCTGACCCTGCCCGGGCGGCGTTTTTCCTTCGATGATGAAGTCGTCTGCGCCTCCGCCCGAACGGAGGGGTAGATCGGACACGGCACCTGCCGCATCGACGCCTGGCAGCGCGTTGAGCCGCGCCTCGAGTCGGAGAAAATAGTCGCGGGCGCGCGAGCTCTCCGGATAGCTTCCCTCTGGCGCGAACACCAAAAACGTGAGCACCCGGGCGGGGTCGAAGCCCAGGTCGACCGCACGCACGTGCGCGTAGCTGCGCGCGAGCAACGCGGCCCCGAGAGCGAGCACGAGCGCGAGCCCGGCCTGTGCCATGACGAAGGCACGCCGCACACGGACGCCGCCGCCGTGCGCCGTCAGACCTCGTGCGGCGCTCCGCAGCACCTCGCTCAGGTGCACCGCCGACATGCGTATGGCGGGAAACGCACCGACCAGCAGTCCCGAGGCGATCGTGACGAGGCTGCTGAACAGCAACACCGCGCCGTCAATGTGGATGCCGTCCCCACGCGAGAGGTCACCCGGATAGAGCGTAATCAGCCCACGAAGGAAGCCGATCGACGCGATGACACCGAGAGCGCCACCGATCGAGACGAGGAGCAGGCTCTCGGTGACGAGTTGGCGCGCCAATCGCGTCCGTCCGACTCCGAGCGCCGCACGCACCGCGAACTCCCTGCGTCTGGACTCCGCGCTAGCGAGGATGAGCCC
Organism: Longimicrobiales bacterium; assembly: GCA_050732715.1. Taxonomy (GTDB): domain Bacteria; phylum Gemmatimonadota; class Gemmatimonadetes; order Longimicrobiales; family RSA9; genus JBOHRM01. The sequence continues at coordinate 17,517 of JBOHRM010000015.1, read as the reverse complement.
TGCGACGTTGACGATCACGATCACCAGGACGACACCGACGGCGCCGAGCAGCACGAGCAAAGGCGAGCGGGCGTCGCCGACTACATCGTCGACCAATGGCCGTAACACGAGAAAATGCCCGAGTGCATATGTGAGCTCCGGGTAGTCCTCAGACCAGCGCGCCCGGAGGGCGTCGAGCTCGGCCTGCGCCATTGCGGGCGTAGCGGTGTCGTAAAGACGCGCCACCCCAAGGAACCCGTGGTTAACGCGCCCCCAGAGCGGGCTCGTCGGGTCCAACTTCAACACCGTGTACAGCCGCGGCTGGTCATCTGGAAAGCCGAACCCGGGCGGCATCACGCCCAGCACCCTGCAAGGCCGGCCATCCAGGCGCACTTCGCCGTCGATGATGTCGGTGGCGGCACCGAACCGGTCGCGCCACAGCCCGTTGCTCAGCACCGTCACACAGGATGCCGAGGGTTCACCGTCGCTCTCGACAAAACCGCGGCCGAGTGCAGGACTGACGCCGAGAACCTCGAACACATTCGGCGTTGCCACCACCTGGCTCAGCCGTTCGGGCTCGCCGACCCGCGGCGTCAGGTTCACGGATGCCCGAAAGTAGGCCGCGACACCGGTCATCGTGCGCGTGAATTCGCGATAATCTACCAGCTCGGGGCCTGACATTCCGAAGTACTCGAAGTCGTAACCCGTCTCGGGGAGGTAGCGCGTGTAAACGGAGTACAGGTTGTCCGGCTGCGGGAAACCGAGCGGCGCGAGCAAGACGCCGCGGACCAGGCTGAAAACGCTCGTGGCCGCTCCGATCGCCAGCGCCATTGTCAGAATCACACCGGCGGCAAGCAAAGGCCGCCTGCGGAAGGAACGCAATGCAACCGTTACATCACGTGCCGCATCATCGAACCAACGCGCGACATGCGCGCGCGATCTCTGCCGCCCCGCGATCCTCATGCACGCCTCCTCGATCCGCTCGACATCGCCAATGCGACGCAGCGCTTCCGCACGCGCCGCCTCCGGAGCAAAACCCTTCGCCATGAGCGCCCGCGTGCGCCGCTCGACGTGATCCTCGATCTCGGCTCGGATCTCGCGCGATACACGCCGCTTCCACCCGATTCGATCCGGACCGCTCACGCGCTCGCCGTCGCTCCGCCTTCCAGCACGCGCAGCACTCGCTCCGCATAGGAGCGCCACGCCCGCCCGTCCGCCTCGGCTCGCGCCTCGCCTCGCCTGGTCAGGCTGTAATACTTCGCCTTGCGATTGTTCTCCGACGCGCCCCACCGCGCCCGGATCAGACCCTCCGCCTCCAGCCGATGCAGCGCGGGATAGAGCGTGCCCTCCTCGACCAGCAGCGCCGGCGCTACCGCCGCCTCGATCCATTCGAGGATCCCGTAGCCATGACGCGGTCCCGCGACCAGCGCCCGCATCACCAGCAGGTCGAGCGTGCCGCGCAACAGATTGGCGTTTAGCCGGGCCATATCGACGCCTCCATTGGTGTGGTCAAGGGAATATGGCCCATCTCCCTGGATCACGCAAGGGGAGAATTCAATGGAGTCGGACACCGCCTCAAAATGATGGCGACCTCCGCCGCCGGGTGCGGACTGCGATGCGTATGCTGCCGATGGTTGTGGGTGTGGCGACAGGTGCTGGGCTCGACCGGTTCGGCGGTGAGGCTGCGCGTGCGTTCGACGCGCGATCCGAGGCAACCCTCGAGGAGAGGCGGGACGCATATGCACGCATTGCGACAGGACCTGCGGCAGGGGCTTCGCGTGATGAGGAGCGCTCCGGCGTTCTCCTTTGTGATCGCCGTCACGTTGGGGGCGGGAATCGCGGCGGCGACGATCGTGTTCAGCGTGGTCGACGGCGTCGTGCTGAACCCATTCCCGTACCCGGAGCCGCAGCGTCTCGTCGGCGTGGGCTCTGCGTTTCCGCGATTGGAGCGGGAGCTGACGTTTGTCGAGCACCTGTCGCCGGCGGAATACCAGGATCCTCGCGCGGGAGGCGCGCTCGCTGACGGGTGTCGTCGCGTGGGACCTTGGCAACCGCGAGCTGACATTCGGCGATGTGACGGAGAACGTGTTCAGCGGCTTCTGGTGGGGCGACGCGTTCCCGACGCTCGGCGTGCAGCCCGCGGCGGGTCGTGGGTTCACGGCGGCCGAGCTCGAGCGCGGCGACCGCGTGGCAGTCCTGAGTCATCGTTTGTGGACCACGCGGTTCGGCGGCGCCGGCGATCTTGTGGGGTCGACAGTCCTGGTGAACGGCGATCCGTACACGGTGGTTGGCATCATGCCGCGGCGTACGCTCGTCTATGGGACCGAGTTGTGGATACCGATGGCGATCACGCCCGATGCGATTCCACGCGGGCGGCGGCAGTTCCAGGTGCTGGCGCGGCTGGCGCCTGGGGTGACGATCGACGAAGCGAACGCGGAGCTGCGCGTGCTCGCCGGCCGGATCGCGGAAACGCATGCGGCCGAGCACCCGGAGTACACGGGGTGGCGGCTCGTCGCCTCGACGTGGAACGACATCAACGTCGCCCAGTTCAAGCCTGCCGCGCTGATCCTCACGGGTGCGGTCGCGTTCGTGTTGCTGCTCGTGTGTGCGAACGTGGCGAATCTGCTGCTGAGCCGTGGCGCGGCCCGACGACGTGAGCTCGCGATTCGTCTGGCGATGGGCGCCGGCGCCGGCCGGATCGCGCGGCAGCTGCTCACGGAGAGCGTGATGTTCGCGGTGTCGGGCGGCGCTCTCGGCGTGCTGCTCGGCTATCTCGGCATCCGCGGCGTGCGGAGCGTCCTCGGGACCGTGGTCGGCGTCGTCCCGGGCGACATCGCGTTGAACGCACGCGTGCTCGCCGTGTCGGCGCTGGTCACGCTCGGCGCGGGCGTCCTGTTCGGGCTCGCGGCCGCGTTGCGTGCGCTGCGGCTGGACGCTCGAAAGACTCTTCAGGACGAGGGCCGGGGTGCGACGGGCTCGGCGAGATTGCGACTGCACCGCGTCTTCGTCGGCGCCGAGGTCGCGCTCGCGCTGGTGCTGCTCGCCGGCGGCGGGCTGCTGGTCCATAGCCTGGTGAGACTGCATGCGGTCGACCCGGGGTTCCGCGCGGAGAACGTCTTGACGATGCGGCTGACTCTCGCGCGGGAACGCTACGCGCCGGAGCGCGTCGAGCCGTTCTTCCGCGAGCTCGAGCGGCGCGTCCGCGAGCTCCCGGGCGTGGTCCGTGCGGCGACGGTGACGCAGCTCCCGCCGGAGGTGTTCCTCCGGAGCACGTTCTCGGTCGAAGGTCGCGAGCTACGCCGTGCGGACGATTTGCCGGACGCGTACACGACGCTCGCCAGCGCGAGCTATTTCGAGGCGCTCGGCGTACGCGTCGTCCGCGGCCGGGGTTTTACCGATGCCGATGGCCCCGACGCGCCGCCCGTCGTCGTGATCAACGAGGCCGCTGCGCGCCGATTCTTCCCGGGTGAAGACCCGATCGGCCGCCGGCTGAAGCTGGGTGGGCCGGACGCGGAGAGCCCATGGTACGAGGTTGTCGGCATCGTCGCGTCGACACGCAACCGCGGCCTGGACGCTGAGCCTGCGCCGGAGCTCTTCGGCAGCTCGCGGCAGGCCGACGGCTTCGCGAACCAGTTCTTCCTGCTGATCCGCACGAGCGGCGCACCCCGCAGCATCCTAGCCGCCGTACGGGAGACGGTGCAGTCGCTGGATCCGCAGCAGCCCGTCTACGCCATCCAGACGATCGACGACGCGTTCGCGAACGCGGCCGCGCCGCGCCGCGTGGCGACCATCGTCCTGACATTGTTCGCGCTGTTCGCCCTGTTGCTCGCGGCCGTGGGCATCTATTCGGTCGTGGCCTATAGCGTGGCACAACGTACGCGCGAGATCGGCGTGCGCATGGCGCTCGGCGCGGATCGCGGCCGCGTGCGCCGGTTCATCGTGCGCCAAGCGTTGCTGCCGGTCCTCGCCGGCGGTGCGATCGGCCTCGCACTCGCCATCGTGGCCGGCCGAGTCTTGGCGACGCTGATGTTCGGCATCAGCGCGACCGACGCGCCGACGCTCGCCGCGGTTACGGTGCTGTTGCTCGGGATCGCCGCGCTCGCCAGCTACGTGCCCGCGCGGAAGGCGAGCAACCTCCACCCGCTGGCGGCGCTGCACGTCGATCGCCAGGGCCACTAACGTTGCATCGGCCACTGGTCGAGGGCACCAGCGTGGCGCACGGCGCCATCTCCCCGCGCTTCTCGGGCGACCTCTCTACGAACGCAAGGGTATACGGGCGCCACGGGCGACGCGTGTCTCTTGACTTCGGCGCGGCCGATCTCGAGCCTTCCGCGGACGCTTTCGACGTGAATCGCTTGCAAGCCGATCCGGCTGCTTCAGCCGGCGGGCATGTTTCAGATGAGAGATCGTAGTGGATTGGCCTGAGATTCTCGAGCGGATCCGTCTGGGCGAGGATGATCGCACAGAGTTCAAGCGCACGGCCGGAGACCTGAGACCCATCGGGCGCGCGATCGCAGCCTTTGCGAACACGGACGGCGGTTTGATCGTCCTCGGGGTCGGGGACGATCGGGCGGTCACCGGTGTGAAAGGAGATAGTGAAGCGGTATCCGAGCGGTTGACCAGCTACCTGCAAACAGGGCTGAGCACGCCCGTCCAGGCAAGGCTCGGACGGCGGCAAACCGAGCGGGGATGGGTGCATTGGATCGAGGTGGCTCGGCAGCGAGGATACGAGCCGCTCGGACACGACGGTCGTGTCCTCGTTCGGAGAGGGCGTGCAAACGTCGAGCCGTCGCCCGCCGAGCTGCAGGATCTGTACAACCTTTTCGGCTACATCGTCACGGAGGAACTCGCCATCGAGGCGGCCGGCGTCGATGCGATCGACGTCCAAGCGTTTCGCGCCTATCTCGACCGTCTGGGGCTGGATCTCGCGAGCGAGCCACAACCGGGGCTCGAGAATGATCTGCGGACGCGAGGCGTTCTGGCCGAGAGCGGCGGGCGGCTCAGGGCGACGCTCTATGGTGTGCTGGCGTTTGGAAAGACGCCTCAGTCCTACCCACAGACGGCGAACTTCTGGGTAGAATGCGTCGCCTACGCGGGCAGGGATCGTGCCGACGATGTGCTTCAGGTAGCGGAGGGCAAGGGCCGAATCGATGAGCAGGTGCGCCGCGGCGTGGGTTGGCTGAAAGGGCTCGGACGAGGCGAAAGGTATCAGGGGATCGAACGCGCGGACATTCCGCTGGTCCCGGAGAAGGCCGCGCGCGAGGCGCTGGTCAACGCTGCGGTCCACCGAGACTACGCGATCACGGGCAGCAAGGTGCTGCTCGAGGTCTTTGATGACCGGATCGTCGTCACGAGTCCAGGCGCTTTGCCGAATACCATGACGCCCGACAGCGTTCGTGCAGGCGGTCATCCGCGCTCGCGCAACGAGCTTCTGGCCAACTATATGGTCACTCTCGGAATGATGGAGCAGCGTGGCCGCGGCTGGCCGGTGATCCGACGCGCGATGCTCGACCACAACGGCCTCGAGCCAACACTCGAGGAGGACCGCGCGGCCCGCTTTGTCCGAGTGACTCTCTGGATCACGGACGGAGCGGTCTGACCGTCGCGCCTTAAGCCCACCCGTCGCACACCTACCGCACCGGCGAACCACCCCCTTGACCCTGTACCATGGTATATAGCTTAGACTGACGGTAGGAGGCAGAGCGAGCCATGGCGCTGAGCATCGGAGAGCTGGCGACGCGGGCCGGCGTGAATATCCAGACGGTGCGCTACTACGAGCGCCGCGGTTTGATGCCGGAGCCCGCGCGCACGCAAGCGGGCTATCGGCAGTACCGGCCGGAGGCGGCGGATCGACTGCGGTTCATCAAGCGTGCGCAGGATCTGGGTTTCTCACTCGTCGAGATCACAGAGCTGCTCGCGCTTCGCGTGAAGCATGCGTCGGCGTGCGCGACGGTCGAGGCTCGGGCGCGTGAGAAGATCGCCGTCGTGGACAGGAAGATCAGCGAACTGCATGGAATGAAGCGCACGCTGGAGCGGCTGGCGGCCGCTTGTGAGCAGCGGGAACCGACCAGCGATTGCCCCATACTCGAAGCGCTCGAGGATCACGCATGAATGCGTTTGTTCACCGTTTGCGCATCGCGGCTCGGCCGCTGGTGATGCGTCCAGGCTTCACGCTGCTGGTCATCGCGACGCTCGCGCTCGGGATCGGCGCCAACACGGCAATCTTCAGCGTCATGAACGCGGTTCTGCTGCGACCGCTGCCGTATCCCGACGCGGAACGCCTCGTGATGATCTGGGGCACGGACGTAGCGCGCGGTCAGAACGAGACGCGCGTCTCCTATCCGGACTTCAGCGACTGGCGTGCGAGCACGACATCGTTCGAGGATCTCGGCGCGTTCTGGAGTCTGCCCAACACGGACGTGAATCTGACGGGCGGTGCCGAACCCGAGCGTGTGCCCGTAGCGCGCGTGACCGCCGGCTACTTCGACATTCTCGGTGTGCGTTTCGCGCACGGCCGCGGCTTTCGGCCCGAGGAGAACGTCGCCGGAAACCACCGTGCAGCCGTGTTGAGCCACGGACTCTGGCAGCGGCGTTTCGCGGGCGACCCCACGCTCGTGGGTCGGGCGGTTCACGTGAACGGCTTCCCGTACACGGTCGTCGGCATCCTTCCAGCGGATTACCGGCCCCTGGGATCGCTGGCGCTGGGCGAGGATGTCGAGCTGTGGCGGCCGCTCGCACCCGATGACAACCAGACCGGCGGGCGGGAATCCCGGAATCTCCGAGTCGTTGGCCGCCTGAAGCCGGGCGTGTCGATCGAGCGCGGACGCCAGGAGCTCGCGGCCATTACACGGTCGCTCGAAGCAACACATCCGGAGACGAACGCCGGCCGCGGCGTCCGTCTCGTGCCGCTCCGCGAGCAGGTGGTGCGCGAGGTTCGGCCTGCTCTGCTCGTCCTGTTCGCCGCCGTCGGCCTCGTGCTGCTCACCGCGTGTGCCAACGTCGCCAACCTGATGCTCGCGCGGGCAAGTGGCCGGCGAAACGAGCTGGCGGTTCGCAGCGCACTGGGCGCTCCGCGGCGTCGTATCGTCGCCCACCTCCTCGGTGAGAGCCTCGCCCTGGCAGTCATGGGTGGGCTCTTGGGCATCCTGATCGCGTACGGCGGCGTTCAGTTGCTCATCGCACTCGGGCCCAGTCAGATCCCACGCCTCGACGAAATCGGTCTCGATTTGCGTATCCTCGGTTTCGCTCTCGGGGTCTCGCTCCTCGCGGGCGGGCTCGTGGGCCTCGCCCCGACGTGGCAGGCGGCCGGCGCGGATCCGGCCGAGGGGCTCCGTCACGGCGGTCAGCGCGGAGCGGCTGCACGCGGACGGCGGCTCCGCCACGCACTCGTGCTTTCCGAGCTCACCCTCACCCTCGTTCTGCTCGTGGGCGCCGCCCTGCTGATTCGGAGCTTCGAGACGTTGTTGGACGTGAATCCGGGCTTCCAGCCAGAGAGGCTGCTCAGCTTTCAGCTCGAGCTACCCATGGGAACGAAGTACCCGGAACAATGGCAACGCGAAACGTTCTTCGAGGAGCTGCTGGACCGCATCCGACGCCATGGGGACGTACGTTCAGTGACGATGGGCAGTGCGCCTCCACTCGGCGAGGGCGATTTCAGGACCACGTTCTCGGTGGCCGGTCAGGCAGATGACGGCGCGGGGCATCCGCCGGCTACCGTACAGGTCGTCGGGCCGGAGTACTTCCGGACGCTGGGAATCCAACTCGTCGCGGGACGCGCGTTCATCGTGCAGGATGATCGCGATGCTCCGCAGGTGGCGGTCGTAAACCAGGCGGCTGCCCGGCGCTGGCCCGAGAGCCTCGCGATCGGCGGCCGCATCGTCCCGACGATGGAGTTCCTGCCCGAGGCCGAGATCGTGGGTATCGCGCGTGATGTGCGGGTCGGAGGACTCGATGCCGAAGTCCCGCCCATCGTGTATTTCTCGAGCGAGCAGGTCGGCTATAATTTCATGACCGTCATGGTCCGAACCGCGTCCGAGCCCAGTGCAGTGGTCCCTGCCATCCGCGAGATCGTACGGGATCTCGATTCGGAGCAGCCGATCTACAACGTGCGCACGTTGGACGAGCTGATCTCGCGCTCCGTCGCCGAGCGGCGCTTCCAGATGCTGATGGTCGCGGCGTTCTCTGGAGTCGCACTGCTGCTCGCTCTCGGAGGCGTGTACGGCGTGATGTCGTACACGGTCGTTCAGCGTACGCGTGAGATTGGCGTGCGCATGGCTCTCGGCGCCCGGCCCCGTGACGTGTCGCGCGAGATCGTTCGTGAGAGCGCCATGCTGGGACTGATCGCCACCGCGATCGGCGTGCCGCTCGCATTGCTGTTCAGCCGTCTTCTGTCGGCGTCGTTGTTTGGAATCGGTCCGGCCGATCCCTGGAGCTATGCGGCGACGATTTCGATGATCCTCGGTACGGTCGTACTGTCGGCGGCGATCCCTGCATTGCGTGCGGCCGGCGTGGACCCGAAGACGGCACTGCAAGCCGAGTGAGTCATGACGGCTTCGGGGGCGAGCCCGGACCTTTTGCCCGGTCTCGCCCCCGAGTCGACGGGTCGAGCGGCGCCCTCAGGCGCCCGCCAAGCTCTCGATCACGATCGCCTTCATGCCGCCGCGATCGATGACCTTGCCGGTCACCGTGACTTCCTGCTCGGCGAATTCCCTTAGGCGAGCGTTCTCGCCATCCGCGCCCATGCCCCCGTTCACCGGCATGTAGATCTCGCCGTCCGCCGTCATCAGTGCCAGCGGCTGACCTTTGTCCGCGCACGTCTGAGCGCACACGCGATGCTCATCCCCGCTCGCGTTGTTCACGAGGTTGCAGGAGAGATCGATCACGCTGGCGGTGAGGGTCACGTTCTCGCCCTCGGCTTGGGCGGCCGCCGGCCGAGCCACGAGAACACCGATGGCGCCTACGGCGAGTGTCATCACGATACGACGCATGGAGCTACCTCCGTTGGGGTGTGGGGTGTGTGCCGTCGCCCGCGTCCGGCGCGTGCGAGTCAGCGTGGGCTTCGTGCGCGCCGTGTGCTGCGGGCGCGGCGCCGTCGGCCGCAACCACCTCGAACGAGAACTCCGCGGCCGTCTCGCCGTTGCCGAGATTCACGTAGAGGTTCCAGTCGCCGGCCATCGGGATCTCCGTCACGGCGCGATAACGGTTGCGAGCTTGGCGCTGCGCGTCGTAGCGGTTGATGCCGTGCGCCGGCATGGTCGGCGATACGAGATCGACGCTCACCTGAAGTTCCTCCGCGGGCGGTGGATCGAGCTCGATAAGAAACGTCACAGGTCCCTCGCGAACCGGTGTTGCCTGCGGCCGCACGCGGACCACGACACCGCTCGCAATGCGCACGCTCCACGCGTCGTCGGTGGGTTGAGCACCGATGGCGCCCTCGACATTCGGCTGCGGCTTACAGGCGGCCATCGCCGCGATGATGATCAGTCCGGTCCGTCTGTAGCTCACGCTCGTCCGTTCATGGCGCTAGAGTGCGATGGATACAGGCCGCCGTCTCGTGGTGCTGCTCGACAGCTCGGCGGCGGTCTCGTCTGACCAACCGAACGTCAACGCGCTCGGTTCCAGGTCTGCGCGGCCACGTGGAGCGTGGTCGCCCGATGAAGTTCTGCGGTGGCGAGGGTCAGCGACCCGCCTCCCCTTGACCCTCTACCACAGTACAACGTTTAGCTTCGAGAAAAGGACGTGAGGTGACCGATGTTTAAGGCAATATTCGCCGCTGCGGGCGCCGTCTTCGCCGCGTTCGCATCCGCGCTGTGTTGCGCCGGCCCGTTGATCGCCGTTTCGCTCGGCGTCTCGGGCGCCGGGCTCGCGAGCACGTTCGAGCCGCTGCGCCCCTATTTCCTGGCTGGCGCGGGTTTGTTCCTGGGCTCCGGATTCTTGCTGCTGCGACGCGAGGATCGGAAAGCGTGTGAGCCTGGCATGCCGTGCGCTGATGCCGCGGTGCGCCGGCGGATGAAGCGCGCGCTCTGGGTGGCCACCGCGATCGCGCTGGTGTTCGCCACGTATCCCACGTGGTCTGCATGGATCCTGTGAAGGAGGAGTTTGCAATGATCTCGAAAGCCATCGTCATCGGTGGCGCAGTGCTGGCCGGCGCCTTGGCCGTTTGTCTGGGGTGCGGCGATGGTTCGGTGCGCGCCGAGTCGGGTGACGCGACATCGCCTGCTGTGCCAGCCGCGCACGCCACACGATCAGCCGACACGGTGACCGCGACGTTGACGATCCGTGGAATGAGCTGCGGCAGCTGTGAGACGACCGCGCGCATCGCGCTCGAGCGCGTGGCGGGTGTGCACCGCGCCGCCGTCTCGCTCGACCCGCCGCAGGCCGTTGTTCACTACGATCCGGCAACGGTGTCGCCGCCGCGATTCATCGCGAGCCTCGAGGAACAGACGGGCTTCGAGGCGGAGATCGCGGAAGCGGCGTCGGCCGAACGTGGCGGTGCAGGTGACGGTGAGTGAAGCAGAGAGGGGGAACGACTCGTGAATAGGGTTGAGCCCGCGGGCTCCCGCGCCCGTCCCGCATCCGCCGCTCCAGCTGTTGAGGATTCCGCGTACGCACCGCCCGGCGCGACGGCGTTCGACCTCGTCGTCATCGGCGGCGGGTCCGCGGGCTTCGCGGCGGCGATCCGCGGCGCCGAGCAAGGTGCACGCGTGGCGCTGGTCGAAGGTCGCACACTCGGCGGCACGTGCGTCAATGTCGGCTGCGTCCCATCGAAGACATTGATCCGTGCGGCCGAAGCGCTGCATCGGCGCGCGCACCACGGGTTCGCGGGCGTGCCGGCGACTGACGGCGCGCCGTCATGGCGAGCGATCCGCGTGCAAAAGGACGAGCTCGTCGACCAGCTGCGTAACGCCCGATACCGCGACGTGCTGCGTTCGTATGACACAGTGACCCTGGTCGAAGGGCGTGCAAGGCTTCTGACAGGTCGCGTCGTGAGGATCGATGATGGTCGCGTGTTGAGCGCGCCGAAGCTCGTGATCGCCACGGGATCCTCGCCCTGGGCGCCGCCGATCCCCGGGTTGGCGGGCATCGGCTACCTGGACAATGCGTCGGCGATGGCACTCGAGCGACTGCCGGCGTCGATGGTCGTGATCGGCGGCAGCGCCGTCGGCCTCGAGCTCGCGCAGATGTTCGCGCGGCTCGGCGTCCGCGTCACGGTCGTCGAAGCATTGCCGCGCGTCCTGGCGGCTGAGGACGCACCGATCAGTGACGCGCTCGAGCATTATCTCGAAGACGAGGGGATCGAGATCCACACGCGAGCGATGGTCCGTCGCATCGCTAGAAGTACGGGTTACACGGTCGAGTTCGACGTTGGCGGCGGCCCGAAAACGGTGAGCGCGGAGCAGTTGCTCGTGGCGACCGGCCGTCGAGCGAACACGCGCGGGGTAGGCGTCGACCGGGCTGGCGTCTCGCTCGGATCGAAACGCGAGATCCGCGTCGACACGTACCTCTGCACATCGAACCCCGATGTATATGCCGCGGGCGACGTCATCGGCGACCCGATGTTCGTCTACGTCGCCGCGTACGCGGGCTCTCTCGCCGCGGACAACGCGTTGAACGGCAACACGCGGTCCTATGACCTGTCGGCACTGCCGAGGGTCACGTTCACGGATCCGGCCGTCGCTGCCGTCGGTCTCACGGAAGAGCAAGCCGCTGCCGCCGGCCAACGTCCGATCACGGCCGTCTTGCCGCTGGACTCCGTGCCGCGTGCGCTCGCGGCGCACGATGCGCGCGGGTTCATCCGGCTCGTCGCAGATGCGTCGAGCCGTCGCCTGATCGGAGCGCACATTCTCGCCGCGGAAGCGGGCGAGATGATCACCGAGGCGACGCTCGCGATCCGCTTCGGGCTCACGATCGATGACCTGGCCTCGAGCTTCCATCCGTACCTGACGCTTTCGGAGAGTCTCAAGCTCGCTGCGCAGGCGTTCGACAAAGACGTGGCGAAGTTGTCATGCTGCGCCGCGTAAAAAGGATGTCTCGGCGGCAGGTCGCGATTTCGAATCCGGTTCATTCGGTCGCGTCATCGCCGCGCGAGAACGAGGCGTCTCCGTTGGCGCCGGATCGGAAGTCCATCCCGATTTCCCTGCCGTTGAGATCACTAATCCTGTTATCTGTCACAAAAAGATTGCGCCACACGTTGCTCATATAGACGCGAGCTAGCGTTGCTCAAGCCGTCATCTACAGGAGGGCGTTGACGCTCGTGTGGCCAAAGGCGGCGTTTGGGTTCCATCGCCTTTGTCCATCGGCTCAGCGCGGATGCGGTCACGGCCACCATGACACGCGGAGGTCAGCTGTGACGATTCGCACGTACGTCCTCATCCCCCCCGGCCGTCGCCATACCACGCTTGCCCGGTTGTTCGGACTCAGTGCAGGGCTGTTGGCGGCGATTCTGCTCGTAGCCGCTCCCGCCGCGGCGCAGCAGACGGGAACAATCAGCGGGATTGCGATCAGCGAAGAGACTGGCGAGCCGCTCCAGGCCGTCCAGATCGGCATTGAAGGCAGCCCATTCCAGGCGTTGAGCCGCGCGAACGGCCGGTTCACGATCGAAGGCGTCCCCGCGGGCACGCACACGGTCGTCGCGATCCTCATCGGTTTCGCCAGCGCAACGGAAAGCGTGACCGTGACTGCAGGCGAGACGGAGCCGCTCGAGCTGCGGCTCGATCCGCGCGCGATCGCGTTGTCCGAGATCGTGGTGACCGGCGTGGTCGGCGCCACCCAACGCACGAAGCTGCCGTTCGTCGTGTCTCAGGTGCGGACCGCGGACCTGCCGGTCCCGACCGCTAGCGCCGGAACGATCCTGGCCGGGAAAGTTGCTGGCGCGGAGTTCCATTCCGGCAGCGGGAATCCGGGCGCGACGCCGTCGATCCTATTGCGCGGTGTGACGAGTCTCGACGCAACTGGCCGGAGCCAGGAGCCGTTGACGATCGTCGACGGTGTGATTCTCGGCACTGGCGGGCTCACGCAGATCGACGCACTGGACATCGAGAGTGTCGAGATCGTGAAGGGTGCGGCCGCGGCGTCGCTGTACGGTTCACGCGCGGCGAACGGCGTGGTCCAGATCCGCACCAAGCGGGGCGCGGCCCTGCGTGACAACGAGATACGCTACACCGTGCGCAGCGAGTACGGGCGCAGCAACCTGGCGAGCGCGCCGGAGGATCTGAAAACGCTGAGCCACGAGTACGCGTTGTCCGACCGTGGCATGTTCATCACGGAGGATGGGGAGGAGTGCGAGTGGCTGAGGTGTGGCGGGCGGCCGACGCTCGCCGGCAACGCACCGTGGCGCGAGCCGGGTGCCACCGTGACGGATTGGAACACGGTGCAGAACGTCGCGTGGCCCGGCCGAACGTACGATCAGGTCGAGCGCTTCTTCCAGAACAACGACTTCATCCAGAACTACGTATCGGCGTCGGGCCGCTCGGGCGCGACGAACTTCCACGTGTCGGCGCAACACCTGCGCGAGCGAGGCGTGCTGCCCGGCCTCGACGGCCTCGAGCGGTTCAACTTCCGCGCCAACGTGGATCAGGCGATCAACGAGAAGCTGATCGTCCAGGCGACGGCGTTCTACAGCAAGTCAGAGGCGGACGATTTCCCCGAGAGCCAGGGGAACGCGTTGTTTCAGCTGACGCGTATGCCGGCCGGCGTGGACCTGACCAGCGAGGACCCGTTCGCACCGGGCCAGCTGGTGCTGAACGCCGACATCGCGAACCAGGAACAGCCCAACCCGCTCTACACGCTGAACAACGAGGATCGGAAGGACGATCGTAGCCGCTTCCTCGGCAGTGCCAACCTCCGCTATACACCCGTCGATTGGCTCGACATCGACGTGAACGCGAGTTTCGATCGCAGGGACCGGGACCAACAGGTGCTTCGCCCGAAGGGGTATCGCACGATCAACCGCAACGCGAACCTCAACGAAGGCACGCTGTCCAAGACGAGCCGCCTTGACGAGGCGCTGAACGCCAGTGTGACTGCGACGTTCAGGCGCAATCTGGGCGAGCACATTCGCAACACCACCCAGCTGCGCTATCTGGTCGAGGACGACTTCGTCGATCAGCAGGACGTGGGCGGGTTCGAGTTCGCCGTCGGCGGCGTGCCCACGATCGACAATCTCAACCCCGACAATGTGTCGGGCGGCTCGTTCGAGCAGACCGTCCGCGCGGACGGGTACTTCGCGATCACGAACTTCGACATCCTCGACAGATACGTGGTCGACGCGCTGATCCGAAACGACGGTTCATCCCTGTTCGGCGGGGACGAGCGGCGCCAGTGGTACTACCGCGTTGCGGGAGCGTGGCGCCTGAGCGAGGAGCCGTTCTTCAACGTGCCCGGCATCGACGAACTGAAGCTGCGCTACTCGCTCGGCACCGCCGGCGGCCGGCCGCGTTTCGAGGCGCAGTACGAGACGTTCTCGATCAGCCAGGGCCGCGTGACGCCGGTGGCGCTCGGAAACGAGACCTTGAAGCCCGAGTTCTCGATCGAGCAGGAGGCCGGGATCGACGCGTCGCTGTTCAACAATCGCGTCGCGCTCGAGCTGACCTACGCGCGTGCCAACACGAAGGATCAGATCCTGAACGTTCCGCTCCCATCGTTTGCGGGGTTCGGCACGCAATGGCAGAACGCGGGCACCGTCGAGAGCAAAACTTGGGAGGCGAGTCTCGACGTGCTGCTCGTCGACACGCGGGACTTCTCCTGGTCGACCCGCGTCCTGTTCGACCGAACACGGTCCGAGATCACGGAGATGAACTTGCCAGCGTTCCGGTACGGTGTACCGGGCCAGGCGCTCGGCAACGTGTTCTTCGCGCGCGAAGGCGAGAAGATCGGCACGTTCTACGGCACCCGTGGCGCGAGGAGCTGCGGCGACCTGCCGTCGGCGATGGGCTGCGACGGGTTCGCCGTGAACGACGAGGGGTGGCTCGTCTGGGTCGGCGCCGGCGGCTTCGACAGCGAACAGTGGGGGACCGACTCCGACGTGCTCGTCCGCGGCGCACCGGTCAAGTGGGGCACGCCGTTCCCGGGTGAGTGCATCAATCCGGAGACGGGCGAGTCTACGCTGTTCTGTCCGGTGGGCAACAGCCTCCCCGAGTTCACGATCAATTTCTCTCAGACGTTCCGCTTCAAAGGTCTGAGTCTCTATGCGCTCGCGAGCCACGTCAACGGTTTCGACGTCTACAACCAGCCGTTGCAGTGGAACGTGTTCGCCGGCTACGCCGGGATCATGAACCAGAACGGCAAGCCTGAGAGCGCGCGGAAGCCAATCGGCTACTACACGGCCGGTCTATACAACGGACTCGGCGGCCTCCAACCGAGCAACGCGTTCGTCGAGGACGCCACGTTCACGAAGCTGCGCGAGGTCGCACTGAGCTATCGCTTCACCGCGGATCAGCTCGCCGGCATCCCCGGCCTCAGCTACGCGAGCGGACTCGGTATCACCCTGATCGGCCGCAACCTGTTCACGATCACGGATTACCGCGGCTACGATCCCGAGGTCGGGAAGGCCGGCGGCGATACGGGCTCCTCGGCGATCGCACGTGTGGATGGCTTCCAGTACCCGAACTTCCGCACGTGGACGGCCGCCTTCGAGCTGAATTTCTGAGGAGACCGACCCATGAGAAACGGACTCAGACACCTGGCGGCCGGCTCGATGCTGCTCGTTGGAGCAGCGGCCTGTGCCGATCTCGACGTCGAGAACCCGAACGACGCCAACGCCGCACGAGCCCTGAGCACCGCGGCCGACGTCGAGGCGCTCATCGCCGGCGCATACAACTCCTGGTACAGCGGGAACCACAGCAGTGCCGGCGCGGGCCCGTTCCTGAGCAACGCGTCGTTCCAGCACACGGCGCCGTGGGCGAACTTCGGCATGGAGCAGTACGGCCGCATCCCGCGGATTCCGATCGTCAACGATGTCTCGGATGGACAATACACGAGCTTTTCTCGGAACTTCACCTTCGCGTACCGTGCCGCCGCGGCCGTGGCCGATGGGTTTCGCGCCCTAGCGGAGGATCCGGAGATCGCGGCGGAGCTGGGCGAGGAGAGAGTCTTACGTGCCCGCGCGTTCGGACGATTCGTCCAGGGCCTCGCACACGCCCAGATCGCCGTGCTCTACAATGAGGGCTGGCTCGTCGACGAGAACACCGACGTCTTCAATGCCGGCGAGCCCATGGGGTATGCCGAGCTGATGAACGCCGCCCTGGTTCTCATCGACGAATCGATCAGCCTCGCCATCCAGGGGAGCTTCGAGATTCCGTTCGGCTGGATGCAGAGGGAGATCGATTCGGATGAGTTCATCCGCTTCGCACACTCGATGAAGGCGCGGTATCGGGCGCTCAACGCGCGCACGCCCGCGGAACGCGAGGCCGTCGATTGGGCCGCGGTGATCGCGGACGTCGATGCCGGCATCACCGAAGATTTCGTTGTTTTCGCGGACAACGATGCCGGCTGGTTCAGCGCGCTCTTCTTCTACCCCCGACCCGGCTGGGCCGAGGTGCCGTACTACATCTGGGGCATGGCCGACCAGTCCGACAACTACCAGAACTGGCTCGCGCTGCCGCTGGGAAGCAAGCACCCGATCGTGAACGGCGTGCCCACGCTCATCATCACACCCGACCAACGCTTCCCTCGAGGCGAGACGCTCGAGGAACAGCAGGCGAGCCCGGGCCTGTATTTCGCGTCACCCACGGACATCTTCAGCGTGTGGGCGCAGCCTGGCCGCGGCACGTGGCGCTGGTCCTACTACCGCCATCTCAAGCACTTCGACTACGTCACCTCCGGTGCGGTCGGCGACCTGCCGGAAATCACCGTTCGCGAGATGCGACTCCTCAAAGCGGAGGGGCTCTTCCGCACGGGTGATGTGGCCGGCGCCGCGGCGATCATCAACGAGACGCGCGTGGCCAACGGCGGGTTGAATCCCACGAATGCGGCGGGCGCGAACACGAGCTGCGTGCCGAAGCTGCCCAACGGCCAATGTGGTGACCTGTTCGAGATGCTCAAGTGGGAGAAGCGGACCGAGACGGCCATGTACGGCCCGATAACGGTAGGCTTCTACTTCGACTCGCGGGGCTGGGGCGATCTTTATCGCGGGACGCCGTTACAGTTCCCAACGCCCTGTGAGGATGTCGAGATCCTGGGAAGGCTGCCTTGCACCACATTCGGCGGCCTCGAGGGCGAGATGGCATCGCCAGGTAGTACGTACGCCTGGCCTTTCGAATGAGGCTCGAAACTCGAGAGGACTGAGGACCAGGTCAGCCGTGCACCGACTTGGGCTCGAGATCAGCAACCGCGGCAACGCCCGGCGACGGGTCCTCTTCCTCTTCTTCTTCCTCGGGTTGCGGTGGGCTGCTCGGATCACCGCAGACCGCGAGCGCCAGAACGCCGGCTGTAATCAGGCGAGACCGTCTCATGGCTTTCCTCCGTCTGTGCGCCGGCCAGAATGTCGATTCCTGCTGAATAGAACGATTTTACGGCCATGTGCGTGACAGGGTTCCGGCA
>JBOHRM010000014.1:0-1720 GCA_050732715.1 Longimicrobiales bacterium | reverse complement strand
CCGCGGACACATCGTGCTACAGGATCACAATGACGACGTCTGGTTCCGCGACATTCGCATCCGTGAGCTGGAAGGGGAGATGAATTGAGCAGGGGCCGGTTGCGCGTTGGCGGGTTGCGGGTTGCGGGTTCCCCGCCGCCCCGCTTGCGGCGTTTCCGCGAAAACGAGTTGCGGGTTGCGGATTCCGGGCCGCCGCCCCGGTTGCGGCGTTTCAGCCGATCGCTGACGGCGAGGGCGGCGGTCACGACATCAGGAGCTGATTTGAAATGAAGCCGACAACGACACCGCCCGTCGATCGCCGTACGTTCCTGCGCGCTGCGTCCGCCGCATCGGCCGCGGGCATGGCGACGTGGGCGTCCAGCGGCTTTGCGCCGGTGCACGCGGCCACACAATCGCCGAACGAAAAGGTGATCGTCGCGGTCATGGGGGTGAACGGACGCGGCGATGTGCTGGCGAAGACCTTCGCGGCGAACGCCAATGCCGAGGTCGCGTACATCTGCGAGGTCGACGAGCGCGTCCTCGCGGAGCGGATGCCCGCGTACACGGAGATTCAGGGCCGGGCGCCGCAACACGTCGTCGATTTCCGCCGCGCGCTGGATGACGCACAGGTCAATGCGCTCGTGATCGCCGCGCCGGATCACTGGCACGCGCCGGCGACGCTGCTCGCGCTCAGCGCCGGCAAGCACGTCTACGTCGAGAAGCCGGCGTCACACGGCCCGCACGAGGGCGAGATGATGGTCGAGGCCCAGCGCGAGCACGGCCTCGTCGTGCAGATGGGCAACCAGCAGCGCTCGGACGCGCGCTCGATCGCGGTCGTGCAACAGATCCGCGAAGGACTGATCGGCCGCGCGTATTATGCGCGGGCATGGTACGCGAACACGCGGGAGTCGATCGGTCGCGGGCAACCTGCCGCGGTTCCCGCCGGTCTCGACTACGAGTTATGGCAGGGCCCCGCGCCGCGCACCGAGTATCGCGATAACGTGGTCCACTACAACTGGCACTGGTTCTGGACATGGGGCACTGGCGAGGTTTGCAACAACGGCACGCACGAGATCGACGTCGCCCGGTGGGCGCTCGATGCGGGACTGCCGTTGCGTGTGACGTCCGCCGGCGGCCGCTATCACTACAGTGATGACTGGGAGTGCCCGGACACGCAGGAGGTCGGTTTCGATTTCGAGGACAAGACGATCGTCTGGCAGGGGCGCAGCTGCAACGGCTTCCAGGTCCTCGAGCGCGGCCGCGGCGTCAGCATCCACGGCACCGAAGGCACTGTGGTGCTCGACCGTAACGGCTTCCAGCTCTATGACGCAGACAACGTGCTGGTCCGGGCCGACATCGGCGGCGGCGCGGCGGACGCGCTCGATACGCGAGGCGAGGATGGCATGACGGAGCGCCACATCGGCAACTTCATCGATGCGGTCCGCACGGGCGCCAAGCTCCACTCGCCGATCGAGGTCGGTCACGTCAGCACGCTGCTCTGCCACCTCGGCAACATCGCGCACCGGGTGGGCCGGTCACTACAGACCGATCCACAGACCGGCCACATCATCGGCGATGACGAGGCAATGAAGCTGTGGACGCGTGACTACGCGCCGGGCTGGGAACCTGTCATCTGAGCGGTGAACTGGGGGGCGCGCACGGCAGGGTCCCCCCCCTCGCCCTGACCCTCTCCCCTGGGGGAGAGGGAACCAAATGCTCAGCGTCCCCGACATCCTAGTAC
>JBOHRM010000013.1:0-2753 GCA_050732715.1 Longimicrobiales bacterium | reverse complement strand
AGGGGGAGCAGAGCACGCGGCCGCTGCGCGCCTGGCGCGACGGCGAAGAAACACCCGCCGAGCAAGTCGAGGGCTGGCGTCGATTCCGGCCGGACGTCGTTGTGCGCGAGGTGAGGCAGCGGCAGCGGCGCGCCGACAAGATCGACGGCTGGATACAGCTCGCCATCGCTCGCGCCGAGGAGGCCGTCATCCGCACACACGTCGACAACGCCATCACGTTCGCCGCGCTGCTCGTGGAGCACCTGCCGCTCGCCGGCGCCGTCCAGCACTATCTCGATGCCACTGGCCTGACGGGCGGGCGCGCGCAGGCCGTTTTCCAGCGGACGATGGCCCGCCTCGCCGATGTCCACCTCCCGGGCGACGCCGGCTGACCTCCCAACGACAGCACCCACCCGCAACCCGGAACCTGGGGGACCGGAGACTTGTGGCGTCGATACAGCGGGCGAGCGCGGGGGCGTTCGATGTTGACATTCGCTCAGAAGTTGGGCTAAACTTCTCGGCTGTTGTCGAAACCCAGTAATGAATCACCGCCACAGTTCGTATGGCAGAGAACCCGACGCCAGCTCCGCTGCTGCTGCTGAGCGGGACCGCGAACCGGCCGCTCGCGTGCGAGATCGCCGAGCACGTGGGTATGCCGGTCGGCGACCTGACGGTCAAGCGGTTCGTGGATGGCGAGATCTTCGTGCGCATCGATCAGAACGCGCGCGGCCGCGATGTCTTCATCATCCAGCCGACGCCGCCGCCGGCGGAGAGCATAATCGAGCTGCTGCTGCTGATCGACGCGGCGAAGCGGGCGTCGGCGGCGCGGATCACGGCCATTGTGCCGTATTTCGGTTATGCGAGGCAGGACCGGAAGGACCAGCCGCGCGTGGCGATCGGCGCGAAGCTGATGGCGAACCTGATCGAGGCGGCGGGCGCGGACAAGCTGCTGGGGATGGATTTCCACACGCACCAGAT
Source organism: Longimicrobiales bacterium (assembly GCA_050732715.1). GTDB lineage: Bacteria > Gemmatimonadota > Gemmatimonadetes > Longimicrobiales > RSA9 > JBOHRM01. The sequence continues at coordinate 1,796 of JBOHRM010000013.1, read as the reverse complement.
CCAGTCGTTCTTCGACATCCCGGTCGACCATCTGTACGCTGCGCCCGTGCTCACGCGCTATTTTCGCGAGCTCGCGCTCGAGCAGCCGGTCGTGGTCGCGCCGGACGTGGGCGCGGCGAAGATGGCGCGCGGTTTTGCGCGGCGGCTGGATGCCAGCTTCGCGATCATCGACAAGCGCCGGCCGGCGGCGAACGTCGCCGAGGTCATGCAGGTGGTCGGCGAAGTCGATGGCCGGCCGTGCATCATCGTGGACGACATGATCGACACGGCGGGCACGATCGTGAGCGTGGTCGGCGCGCTGCGCGAGCGCGGCGCCGCGACGATCTATGCCGCGGGGACGCATGCACTGTTATCGGCACCGGCGGTGGCGCGGCTCGAGAGCTCGGAGCTCGAGGAGGTCGTGGTGACGAACACGCTGTTCGTGCCGGAGGAGAAGCGGTTCGCGAAGCTGAGGGTGCTGTCGATCGCCGAGCTGCTGGCACGCGCGATCATGTACACGCACTCGAACGCGTCGGTCAGCCAGCTGTTCGATTGATCACCGACGTCGTCCTGAGTAGAAACGGGTTGCGAGTTGCGGGTTCCGAGTTGCGAGTTGCCCCGCCGCCGCCACCCCGTTTCAGGGGATCGCTGGTGGCGCAACAGCGCCATGGAAAACTAGGTAGGGCGGTTGATGGGGGTGTTGTGTTGAAATCGAAATCGAAATCGAAGTTGAAATTCGCGAATACCTATTTCGATCTCGGTTTCGGATTCCGAAATGGAGCGAGTCAGCAAAGGACGGAATCATGGCGATAGACGCGGTATTGACTGCGCACACGCGCACGGGTACGGGCAAGGGCCGCGCACGCAAGCTGCGCTCGGACGGTCGGATCCCGGCGGTCATCTACGGCCACGGCGAGGCGACGCGTTCGCTCAGCATCGATGCGCACGAGTTCGATCGGCTGCGCGCGGAGGTGCACGTCGAGAACACGATCATCGACCTGACGATCGACGGCGAGCGCCCGCTCAAGACGCTCGTGCGCGATGTACAGATGCATCCGAGCCGGGGCCATGTGCTGCACCTCGATCTGTACCAAATCCACGCGGGCGTAGCGGTGACGGTCGAGGTGCCGATCCGATTGGTCGGTGTGTCACCGGGTGTTCGTGGGGGCGGCATCATGCAGCACGCGATGGTCGCGCTCGAGATTCGCTGCTTGCCGGACAATATCCCGGGGATCATCGAGGTGGACATCTCGCAGCTCGAGATCGGCGACTCGATCCACGTCGGTGACATCGCGTTGCCCGACGGCGTCGAGGCCGAGGTCGACGCGCACCGTTCGGTGTGCAGTGTGATGGCGCCGACGGTGACGGCGGCGCCGGCCGAAGAGGCGGCCGAGGTTGCCGAGGTGGGCGCCGAGCCGGAGGTGATCGGCCGCGGCAAGGAGGCCGAGGCGGAGGACGCGTCGTAGGCGCGGCGTCGATGAAGGTCGTGTGTGGGCTCGGCAACCCCGGGTCGGAGTACGCCAGCACGCGACACAACGCAGGTTGGTGGGTGGTCGAGCAGGCCCGGCTCGAGTGGGGGTTCCCGTCGTTTCGGCGGCACGGCGCGGCGCGCTCGAGCGAAGGGTTGCTCGGTCGCGAGTCGGTGCTGCTGGTCGAGCCGCTCACGTACATGAACCGAAGCGGCGCGGCGCTGGCGCCGCTCGGTCGGATGTCCGACTTCGACATCGGGCGCGACCTCTTGGTCGTGGTCGATGATGCGGCGCTCGATGTCGGGCGTATCCGACTGAGGGCGGGCGGCAGCAGCGGCGGCCACAACG
>JBOHRM010000012.1:0-2614 GCA_050732715.1 Longimicrobiales bacterium | reverse complement strand
GAGGTGGCGGGCTACTGCCGCTGCACGACGACTAATCTCTTTGGGGGGCGCGACGGGTTCTCGCTGCAGACGGCGGACGGACCCGAGCTCGTGCAGGGGGCGATCGTAACACCCGACCTTCCACGCGTCTTGCGCGTGTCACCGGTGTTGGGTCCTGGCTTCTCGGAGGAGTCCGATGCCGGCGAGGTCCTGATCGGTGAGACGCTCTGGCGTGAGCGATTGGGCGGCATGCCGGATGTGATCGGCCATCCGATCGAGCTTGACGAGGAAACGGTCACGATCGTGGGGGTGATGCCGGACGGCTTCAACGTGCCCGGCCAGACGGACGGCCAGGTCTGGTGGAAGGGCCAGCCGGATGATCCGACCCGGCGTGGGCCTTTCTATATCAACGCGGTGGCGCGTCTCGCGGCCGGTATCGGTGCCCCTCAGGCGGCCGAACGTCTGACCGCCAGTGTTGCGCCCGAGCTTCGCGCACGCTTCGGCGTGGATGACGGCGGCCAGCGCGGTGATCTATCTCGAAGCCCGGACTGGCGCTATAGCTTGCGGCCCATGAAAGACGTTCTTGTCGGTGATGTTCGGCCGACGCTGCTGCTGACGTTTGGCGCCGCCGCGCTCGTGCTGCTGATCGCGATCATGAACGTGACGAATCTGCTGCTGGCGCGCGGGACGGCGCGTGTCCGCGAGCTGGCGGTTCGGGCCGCCGTGGGCGCGGGCCGCGGTCGTCTCGTGAGGCAGCTGCTGGCCGAGTCGGCGCTCCTCGGGCTGTTTGGCGGGGTTCTCGGTCTCGCGGTCGCGATCGTGCTTCTTCGGCTCGCCGGCGATGCTGCCGTGCAGATCGTGCCGCGCATGGAGGAAGTCAGGCTCAACGGGTTGATGGTCACACTCGCGCTCGCGGCGGGCTGCGTCGCGGGCATTGCCGCGGGCACGTTCCCGGCGCCCCGCCTTCCGCAGAACCTGGTGGACCGGCTGCGGGACGCCGGCAGGATTGCGGGCGGGGGTCGGCAGCAGGGACGCACGAGGCGGGCGCTCGTCGTCGCGGAGGTGGCGCTCACGCTGACGGTCGTGTCGAGCGCGGCGTTGCTCGTCAAGACGCTGCTCCGCCTGGAAGCGACGCACCCGGGATTCGACGCGCAGAACGTTTTGTCGTTCCGCCTCTCGCTCCCCGGCACACGGTACGCGTTCGACGATGAGGCGAGGACCGTGGCGTTTCTCGGCGACCTCGAAGCGCGGCTGCGCGCCCTGCCCGGCGTATCGGCCGTCGCGTTCTCCGGCGCCGTGCCACCGGATCGACTGGGCTACTCGAACGACTATACGATCGAGGGCAGCGTTCCAGGCAGCGCCGGCGCTTCCGACGTCGCCGAATGGATCGAGGCGAGCCCTGACTATTTTCTCGCCCTCGGTATCCCGATCGAAACCGGGCGCGTCTTCACGGGCGATGATCGTGCCGGCGCCCCGCGGGTGATCGTTGTGAACCGTTCTTTTGCCGACCGGCATTTCCCTGACGGAAACGCTGTCGGCAAACGAATCAAGGGCGGGCCATGGGACGCCGAGGGCGATTGGCTTCACATCATCGGCGTGGTCGGCGATGTCCCGTACGACGCCGGCGTATGGGGTGGCTCGAACGAGACCGTGTACATCGCATACGCGCAGAACCTCTGGCAACGCTCGTTTTACGTCCTCGTTCGCACGGCGTCGGACGCGGCGCGACTCATGCCCGCGGTTCGCCAGGCGGTCGCGGCCGTCGATTCACGCGTGCCCCTGCGCGACGTCGCGCTCATGCCGGCAAGGCTGCACGCGTCGGCCGCGGAGCCACGTTTCCGCAGCCTTCTGTTCTCGGTCCTCGCCGCGGTCGCGCTCGCCCTCGCCGTCACAGGCATCTACGGCGTGATGGCGTACCACGTGAATCAGCATCGCAGGGACACCGCGATCCGGCGTGCGCTCGGCGCGCGAACGCCGAAGGTGATCGGTTCCGTCGTGGGCACAGGCCTTCGGCTCGCGGCGATCGGCATTGTTATCGGTCTGGCGGGTGCGATCGCGCTGATGCGAGGCCTGTCGAGCTTGCTGTTCCAGGTCAGTCCGGCGGACCCGCAGGTCCTGTTCCTTGCGGCCGGCGTCCTCCTCGCCGCCGCAATAGCCTCCTGCGCGCTCCCCGCGACACGCGCCGCACGCGTCGATCCCATGACGGTGCTCCGAGAGGAGTGACCCTGCAATGCGTCCCTACCGTCGCGGCCAGATCGTGCCGTCCAGGCAAAGAGTGTCCGGCGCGACCGCGATCAGCGCTCTCTGTGCGGAGCGAGCGCGGTCAGCGCTCCGGCCAGCAACAGCAGCGGAAGTACGAAGATCATCGTGGCGGCTCCTCGTCGAGCTCAAACAGAGCTTCTACGGGCTTCTGGAACAGGCGCGCGATGCGCAGCGCGAGCGGGAGGCTGGGGTCGTACCGCCCGGTTTCGATGGCGTTGATCGTCCGGCTGGCGGCGGCGCGCGCCACGCTACGCGAGGAGTTGATCAACGTGATGGGCGACGAGACGAACCGCATGCGGCCGTCGCGCAATGAACGCTTCGAGCGCCGCGTGCGGCTGCTCATCGAGGCGGCAGCGGATGGCGAGGTGGACAC
>JBOHRM010000011.1:0-5474 GCA_050732715.1 Longimicrobiales bacterium | reverse complement strand
GGCAGGTACACGGTGGCTGCCTGACCGACCGCGCCCTCAAGGCGCAACGAGCCGCTGCTCTCGAGCCGCGAGAGCTGGCGCGTGATCAGCCCCGTGCCAACCGCCGCGGCAATGCCGGCGATCAGTGCCGCAGGCATTCTGATGAGCAACGGCGTACCCTGGCCGCCGAGCCAAAGGCCGACTGCGCCAAACAGCATCGCGCCCGCAGCTAGACCCCTGACACTGAGCAGGTCGAGCCCATTGTCGGCCGCAGCATGGTCCAGGAAGCTCGGCAGGTGGCCCGACGCGAAGATGTCGAGCACCACCTGCAGGATGAGGACAGCGGCCCCGAGCACGAGGCAGACTACAAAAATATCCTGCATGGGTATGAACCGGTTGCGGAGGCAGAATCTGCCCAGAGTAAGTCTGGCACCCGCAACCTGTTCGAGCAAGGATGCCCGGCGCCCCTCGGCCGCACACCATGCACGGCGGCGCGAATCCGTTGCAGCACCGCCGGCACCGACCCGCGTGGCAATGCCGCCCCACCCAGACCGCGAGCCGGCGGGCTCGGCCGCCCGCGCCAGCTCTCCCAGGCCGGTATCTCTACGGAATCCACTCGTCGCACAGCGCGCCGGCGTCGTCGACCACTGGTCAACCCCTGATGAACGCGTGTTGGGTGGCGAGCGGCCAACGGTCGCCGATGCCTGAGGACTGAATCGCTAACGACGCGCGTCGATCAGCGGGACGTCGTAGCGTTGGAACTGCGGATCGCTCGTGACCACGGTGAAACCCTCGACCCGAGCGGCGGCGATGATCAGCCGGTCGAACGGGTCCTTATGCTGCATGGGTAGTACGCCCACTGCCTCGGTATGCTCGAAACTGATCGGGAGCCCACGGAAGCCGCCTTCGAGAACCGCCTCCGCGGGTGAGCGCCTGGTGCTCAACTTCCCGAGCGCTCGCTTGATCACGATCTCCCAGGATGAGGCCGCGCTCACACAAACTTCCGTCGCATTCTGGATCGCGGCTCGCGCGTTCCCGCCGAGCCTGGGATCGTTGTCGTCCCACCAGATGAGCGCTTCCGTATCGAGGAGGAGCCGCTTCAAGGGTCGCGGCCCTCGAACGCGGCCAGCACATCTTCCGGAAGCGGCTCGTTGAAGTCGCCCACGACCTTCCACTGACCGGCACCACGCCCCGGAACCCGTGGTATCGCCGGGCTGAGCGGACCGAGCCGAGCTTGGGGTTTGCCCTTGCGCGCGATGATGATCTCCTCGCCCCGCGCCGCTCTCTGGACCAGCTCGGAAAGGCGGGCCTTGGCGTCTGCGATGTTCACACGTTTCGGCAACGGCATGAGAACCTTTATGACTAAGTTGATCCCTAAATGTGGCCGAAAAGACTATCATAGTCAATAGCGTCGCCCCGCCTGGACTGGGGTATGATCTTGCCGATCCGATATGAGCAAGATGGGGGACGCAAACCGGCGGCAACTCGAGAACAAGCTTCGGCATCTTCCGGCGCGGCCGGGCGTGTACATGTTGAAGGACGCCGCGGGCGAGATCCTGTACGTGGGCAAGGCGATCTCGTTGCGGTCTCGCGTACGGAATCACTTCGCGGTCGATGCGGCGACGTCGATCAAGAACCACGAGATGGTGCGTCGCACCGCGGACGTGGATACCATCGTCGTCGCCTCGGAGGCGGAGGCATTGCTGCTCGAGGCGAACTTGATCAAGGCGCATCAGCCGCGGTTCAACATCAGGCTGCGCGACGACAAGCGTTATCCGTACATCAAGGTCACGGTCCAGGAGCCGTTCCCGCGCGTATTCGTGACACGCCGGCTCGACAATGATCGCGCGCGGTATTTCGGGCCGTACACGGATGTGGGCGCGATGCGGCAGGCGCTCGAGCTGATCAAACGGCTGTACACGGTGCGCAGCTGCCGCTACGACCTGCCGGTCGAAGCGCCAGCTCGGCCGTGTCTCGACTACCACATCGGTCGGTGCAAGGCGCCGTGCGTGGGGCTGCAGTCGGCCGCGGCGTACCGTGCGATGGTGAACGAGATGATCGATGTGATCGGCGGCCGGACGGCGGTGGTGCGGCGTCGCGTCGCGGGCGAGATGGAGCAAGCGGCGGACGTGCTCGAGTTCGAGCGTGCGGCCACGCTGCGCGATGTCCTCGCCGGGCTGGACAACATCGAGCGGCGCCAGCGTGCGCTGGACCTCCGTGGTGGTGAGGTTGACATAGTGGGTACGGCGCGGGACGGCGATGCCGCGTGCGCCGTATTGCTGCGCATTCGCGGCGGCAAGCTGCTCGGCCGCGAAGTCGATTTCTTCGAGAACATCATGGACGAGACCGAGGAGGCGCTGCTTTCGACGGCGGTGATGCGGCTATACCTCGGGCGAGGCGAGTACGGTGTCGAGGATCTGCCGCGCGAGGTGCTGTTCCCGGCCGAGTTCGCGGACCGCGCGACGGTCGAGCAGTTGCTCGGCGCGTCTGCGGATCGGCGTGTTCGAACGCACGTGCCGGAGCGTGGCGACAAGCTGCGGCTGGTCGAGTTGGCGAACCAGAACGCGCGGCACCTGCTCGAGGAGCGCGTGGTGCTGGCGGAGGACGGGAACGCAAGAGCCGATGACGTGCTTTACGAGGTTCAGGAGGCGCTCGAGATGAAGACGGTCCCGCGCCTCGCCGTCTGCTTCGACATCTCGCACATGCAGGGCGACGAGGTGGCGGGTAGCGCAGTGACGTTCCGCAACGGCGAGCCGGATAAATCCGGCTACCGTAAGTTCCGGGTTCGAGGTGACTGGGGCAATGATGATTTTCGATCGATGGCCGAGGTAGTGAGCCGGTATTTCCGGCGTTGCCTCGCGGAGCAGCAGCCGCTGCCCGAGCTTGCATTGATCGATGGCGGCCGCGGGCAGCTCGAGACGGCGAAGTGTGCGGCGGAAGAGGTCGGCGCGACGGATGTGACGTTTGCGGCACTGGCGAAGCGTGACGAGGAGATTTATCTCGTCGGCCATTCGGCGCCGCTGCGCCTGCCGCGATCGAGCCGGGCGTTGAGGATGCTCCAGCGGCTGCGCAACGAGGCGCACCGGTTCGCGCACGGCTACAACCGGAAGCTGCGGCGGACGAAGACGTGGGTTAGCGAGTTGTCGGACATTGCGGGCATCGGGCCGGTGCGGCAGCATGCGCTGCTGGAGCGGTTCGGCAGTGTCCGCGCGTTGCGCGCGGCATCGGCGAACGAGATCGCGTCGGTCGGCGGGTTCTCGGATGCGCTGGCGCGGCAGGTCGTCGAGCGGCTGAGGGAGTAGCGTGGCCCCGAAGGTGCGCACACGCTTTGCGCCGAGCCCAACCGGATCGCTGCACGTCGGCAACGTACGGATCGCGGTGCTGAACTGGCTGTTCACGCGCCAGCAGCGGGGCGCTTTCATCCTGAGGATCGAGGACACGGACATCGAGCGGGGCGTCGAGGGATCGGAGGAGGCGATCTTCGCGGACCTTCGCTGGCTCGGCCTCGATTGGGACGAGGGCCCGGCGTACGAGGGGCGGCCTGCGCCGGCGCGCCACGGCCCGTACCGCCAGAGCGAGCGGCTCCCCATCTATCACGAGTTCGCCGAGCGGCTGCGCGCCGCGGGCCGCGCTTACGACTGCTACTGCACGGCGGAAGAGATCGAGGCGCGCCGGCGGCTGGCGATCGAGCAGGGGCGGCCGACGCACTACGACCGCCAGTGCGCCGTGCTGACGGCGGCTGATGTCGCGCGGTTCCGCGGCGTGGGGCGTTCGCCCGCCCTGCGGTTTCGCGTGCCGGACGGCGCGCCGGTGGTGGTGAACGACGTGGTTCGTGGCGATGTCCACTTCGACCGCGCCGACATCGGCGATTTCATCCTGCTGCGCGCCGACGGCGTTCCGACATACAACTTCGCCGTCGTGGTGGATGACCTCCTCATGGAGGTCACGCACGTGATCCGCGGCGCTGGCCATCTCTCGAACATGCCGCGGCAGATCTTGCTCTACGAGGCACTCGGCGCGCGGCCGCCGGTGCTTGCGCACGTGCCAGTGGTGCTCGGCTCGGACCGGCAGAAGCTGTCCAAGCGTCACGGCGCAAAGGCGGTCACCGAGTACGCGCGGGAAGGTTACCATCCGGACGCGCTCGTCAATTATCTGTCGCTTCTGTCGTGGTCGAGCCCGACGGGCGAGGAGCTGCTCACGCGCGAGCAGCTGGTCCGTGATGTATCGCTCGAGCGCGTGGGCACCGCCGACGTCGTCTTCGACCCGGTCAAGCTTCGCTGGCTCTCGGCGAAGCACATCGAGGCGATGCCGCTCGACGATCTGGTTGGCGCGGTGGAGCCCTATATTGACACCGATACGGCGCCGATTCCGCGGGATCGCCTGCCGCTCGCGATCGGTGCCATCCGCACGCACCTCGCCACGTTCGCCGAAGTGAACGAGCATCTCGCGACGTTTTTCCCGCCGAGCGGGGGAGATGAGTCGGGCGTAGCCGCGTCGGATGACCACCGTGATCGCCTCGTTGACCTCCGCTCACAGGGTGATGGAGACTCGGCGGAAGGTGTGCGTGTGATCGAAGCGGCTGCACAGCATCTCGGCGCGGCGAGTGATTGGACGGAACCCAGCCTCAAGACGGCGCTCGCGAACGCGAGCCGTGAGGCAGGGGCGAAGGGCCGCGCGTTCTATGAGCCGCTGCGGCTGACGCTGACCGGCCGCGCGCACGGGCCGCCGTTCATTACGATGCTCCTGGTCCAAGGCCGTGCGCGCGTGCTGGACGCGCTCGCGCGAGCGCAGGTGCCGTGAAGGCGCTGATCTTCGATCCGTTCGCCGGGATCAGTGGCGACATGACACTCGCCGCACTGCTCGATGTCGGCCTCGACGAGCAATGGTTGCGCGAGTTCATCGCGGGCTTGGGCCTCGGAGACGTCGGCGTGCGTGTCGAGCGTGTGATGCGGTGTGGAATCTCGTGCACGCACGTCGGGTTCGAGCTGCCGCCCGAGCATGCGCACAGGCATCTGCGGCACGTGATCGAGGTCATCGATCGCTGCAATGCGGGCGACCGCGTAAAGGAGCGTGCGAGGGACGCGTTCACGAGGTTGGCGGCCGCGGAGGCGGACGTGCACGGAACCACGATCGAGAAAGTCCACTTCCACGAGGTTGGCGCGCTCGACGCGATCCTCGACGTTCTCTGCTCGATGGCCGGTGTCGAGGCGCTCGGGCTCGAGAGGTTCTTCACGCGCCCCGTCGCCGTCGGCACGGGCTGGATCGACATCGCGCACGGCCGGTTCCCGGTGCCAGCGCCGGCGACGCTGAAACTGCTCGAGGGCCTAGACGTCGCCGGCTTCGATCTGGAGGGCGAATGCACGACGCCGACGGGCGCGGCTATTCTGTCGACGCTTACGCACGGCCGGCGGCCGCCATCGGTCACGGTCACGGAGCGGAGCGGCTTCGGTGCGGGATCGCGGGACACCGAGGACCGGCCGAACTGCCTGCGGCTG
>JBOHRM010000010.1:0-4489 GCA_050732715.1 Longimicrobiales bacterium | reverse complement strand
AACTCGGAACTCGGAACTCGGAACCCCTCGTCTACCGCTCGAGCAAAGAGCCGGCGGTGATGACGAACTCCGCGCGACGGTTGCGCGCGTAGGCCTCCTCGGTCTTCCCGGGATCGAGCGGGCGGTCTTCGCCCAAGGTGTTGGTATCGAAGCGCGACGCATCGAGGCCGAAGCCGACGAGGTAGTTCTTCACGGCCTCCGCCCGACGCATTCCGAGTGCCAAGTTGTACTCGACGGATCCTCGTTCGTCGGCGTGGCCCTCGATCCGCGCGCGCGTCGTCGGGTCCTCTCGCAGGATCGGAAGCTTACGGCTCAAGATCTCGGCCGCGTCCAACCGGATCTCGGACCGGTCGTAATCGAAGAACACCATCTCCTCGATCGCGTTCCGGCGCGCCGCACGTTCCGCTGCCGCGGGGTCCTCGGCAACCTCCGTCGTCGGCTCGAGCGGCCGCTCGACGAACTCCGTCGTCTCTTCGTTCATAGGCTGCGGTGCCGGCTCCTCGGGCTCGGGATTGCTGCCACACGCGGCCATGACGAGCATCAGCGGCGCAAACACCACACCGACTCTACGCTCGACCCTCATCGCTACCTCGCAGGTTGAGTTGTCAAAACAAACACGGACCACTAGCCCTCAAACCCTATAACCTAACGCCTGACACCGGATCCCCGGAACGTTAATGCGATCCGACACTCGGTGCACGGCCCGAGTCCGTGCGCCCGGCGGTCATCGTGTCGAGCTCGACCGGGCCACCATACGTCTCGCGCAGTACGCGCATGTACTCGGACATCGGGGGCAGGCCCATGGCGGCGCGCCGCGCGGCGAGGCCCGCCGGGTCGTCGATGGGATAGGCGACGAGCTTCCCGTCGACCAGGCGGAACTGCGTGCCGTAGAGCTGCGGTTCGTTTTCGTTCATGAGCACCCGGTCCGTCAGCAACGCGACATCGCTCTTTTCCGCCTCGCCCGTTTCCGCGGCCGCGCTCAGCAGCTCGAGCATCGACTTCTGGAACTCAGGCGAGGGACTGTGCTGCACGACCAGGAACGCCGCGTGCGACGCCTCTTCGCCGAACCTCGACTTGCCGGGCCAGCCGTGGTCGCGCACGATCTCGGCAAGCTGAGCCGTGTTCACGGAGTCCACGGCCGCCATCCGCGCGAGCCGAACCGAGTCGCCGAGTGATTGAACGTCGATCCCCTCGCGGACGTGCTGGTCGTCGCGGCCCATCGCAATCAGCTGCGCGCGGGCGTGCACGACCGCCGCGTCGGGCTCGCCGCGTCTCGGGCGCTCGGCGCCGTCGCAGGCCGCCGCGAGAATCTGCACGCATGAGAGCCATGTTGCGAGTCGGGGGCCGAGCGTCGATCCCCTTTTACCCCCGGGAAGTGGCCGGGAGCGGAATGCGCGCATGCGCGCCGGTGGATGAGGCATCGCGTGCCGAGGCCCGGCGCGTGCGTGCGCTCGGCGTACCGTGCCTGTACGGCCATCGGGAACGATCATGAGCGACGACTCGATTCTCCAGATCGACACCCAGCTGTCGATCCCGCGCGCAGACCTGTCCTACCACGCCACGCGCGCGGGAGGTCCCGGCGGCCAGCACGTCAACACGTCATCGACACGCGTCGAGCTGACCTGGAGCGTCCGTGATTCCGCGGCGCTCACGGACGCGCAACGCGAACGCCTGATGATGAAGCTCGCGCGCCGGATCGACAAGGACGGCGTGCTGCATCTATCGAGCCGCGTGAGCCGCAGCCAGCACCAGAACCGCGAGGACGTGACCGAGCGGTTCCAGAGACTCGTCGCGGCGGCATTGCGTGAGCCGAAACCACGCCGTCGCACGAAGCCGCCCCGCGCCGCGAAGGAAGCGCGCCTGCGCGAGAAGAAGAAGCGCTCCGACGTCAAACGCGACCGCGGCCCCGTCCGCCCGGACGAATAACAGCGTTCTGAGTCCCGGGTTCCGGGTTCCGGGTTCCGGGTGGGCTCCCCGCTCGTCCCAGCCCATCCCGTTCGCCGACCTCGGTCGGCTGCGCCACCCTCGGTTCCGAGTCGCCCCACCACCACCCAGGCCTGGCGTTGTCAGGCGGCCGCTGGTGTAGCGGCGGCGGTCGCGGCATGGGGAGCTGAGCGGTTCAGCGTCGGCCGCGTGGTCCCGAGCGCGCTCGGGTCCGTCCGGTTTTGCGAATCGTCCGCGCTTTCCGGTGATGAGGCCGCGGGATCGCTTTGACCCCGCGCCAACAATCTTACCAAGGAGCGCTGAACCATGGTCACCTCGCCTCTCTCCCCGGGCGCGTCGGCGTTGCGTACGGACGAACGCGCGTGTCGGACGCATCGCCACCCGCCGCGCCGTCGTCTCGTGCTGGCGGCAGTAGGAGCCCTGCTGCTCTCCGGGTGTCTGGATGAACCATCGCCAACTGATCCTTCCGCGCCCGATCCCGCGACGGGGCCGTTGGCGGGTGCGGCTTCACTCGACCAGAACGTGATTCGCGGACACGAAGCGATGTTCCACGAGATCAGCCAGCAAGTCAAAGGATTCGGCGGGTATTTCTATGACGAGCAAGGCAATCTGGTCGCGTACCTCGTCGACCCGGCCGAAGAAGGCAAGGTCCGGGAGATTCTCGAGCGTGTAGTCAAGGAGCGGGTACCGAGCAGACATGAACGGAGCACCGGCAGTATCGTGATCCGCAAGGGCGCCTATTCGTTTCCGGAGCTGAGCGGCTGGCGAGACCGCGCCACCCACGCCGTGCTCGATGTTTCCGGTGTCGAGTGGACTGATCTGGACGAAGCCCGCAACCGCTTCGCGGTCGGCCTGAGCAACCGGGCCGCGCGCAGCGAGGTCGAGAAGGTGCTGAGCGAATACGACGTTCCGCTCGCGGCCGTTGCGTTCGAGACGTCGGGCCGCGCCGTCCCGGATATCACCCTCAAGGACTATAAACGTCCGATCGAAGGCGGCTATCAAATTCAGCGCGCCGGGGGCGGGACCTGTACGCTCGGCTTCAACGCCTATCGCTCCGGACTCACAACGTTCCTCACGAACTCACATTGCACGTCGAGTCTGTGGAAGCCGGACGGGGTCAACATCTACCAGAACAGCTCGAGCGCTGCCAAGCTCGTGGGCTACGAGTATTATGACCCGACGCCCTGGAAGTGCGGAATCTTCGGCCTGTTCAGGTGCCGGTGGAGCGACGCCGCGGTGATCTACAAGCTCTCCAAGGTCTCGTGGAGCTATGGCAAGATCGCGCGCACCACGTTCTGGGGCTACGGCCCCGGCAACTCGGGATCGACGGTAGTGAACGCCAACAGCCCGAGCATGACCATCATCGGCGAATATTCCTTCCCGACCGGCGGCGAGATGTTCGACAAGATGGGGCGTACCACCGGGTGGACGTACGGTTTCGTGAAGAAAACCTGCGTCGACTTGAACAGGCCAGATTACACGGGTGGTGGCTTCGGCCGTATCCTCTGCACGGACTGGGCGAACTATCATCGGGCCGGCGGGGACAGCGGCTCGCCCGTGTTCCGCTGGTACGGCAGCACGGTGCGTCTCGCCGGGATCCACTGGGGAGGCATCAACTCAGGCGGCACGACGTACGGTATTCTCAGCGCGATGTGGAATATCGAGCATGACCTGGGCGCGCTGACCACGAACTGAGCCGGTCGTGCGCCCGGACGCGGCTGCCGCAAACCGACTACGCATCACGATCGGTGGCCGCGGCCGGGCCCACTCGGCCGCCCCGATACAAGGAGCTTGCAACATGAGTGTTCAGAGGTTCATCCGTTCGACGGCCGTGGCCCGCGCCCGAGCGCGGGTCACGGGCCGGCGCATCATGCCCGGCAACGAGTCGCATCGTTTCACGTTCGCGGAGCCAATGCTCGTCATGCTCGCGCTGCTCGGCTGCGGCCGGTCCGACAACACACCCGACCCTGCGCAGCTTGCTTCAGCACCTGCCCAAATTCGAGGATCGCTGGCGCTGACGCTCGAGGCGCCCGCCCAGGTTCGATCCGGTGAGTCCGTCCCGCTGCGGCTCGTGCTCGAGAACCGGGGAGACGAACCGGCCGAGGTCGAGCTGGGAGGAGACCCCATCGCATTCGACTTCGTGATCACCGCGGACGATGGAGCGGAGGTCTGGAGCCGGCTGGAGGGCGTGGCCGTGTCGGACATCCTACAGAGCCGGACTCTGGCGCCGGGCGAAACGATCGAGTTCACCGACTCGTGGGAACAGCGGGGCAATGACGGCAGGCGAGTGAGCCCGGGGACCTACAGCGTCCGCGGCGTTTTGCCCGTTGTGCCCGACGGTTGGAGCACGGACGCTCGGACGATGACCATCGTGCAGTGAGGTGCCCTTCGAGCGGCCGGTGAACCACTTCCGTATCGGAGCGCCCCAACCGGCGTGGCCACCGATCACAACGTCTTGATCAAGCAGCGCCATCATCCTTCAGCGCCTTGCAAAGCCCGAGTCGCGATGTCATAGATCCACGCGAGCAGCGCGAAAACCGTACTC
>JBOHRM010000009.1:0-2549 GCA_050732715.1 Longimicrobiales bacterium | reverse complement strand
ACCACATCGTGCCCGCTATGGGAGCCGTACGCGCCGCCGCGGACCGCCTCGAGAAGATCGTGGCTGACGACCTCTGGCCGTTCCCGACCTATCGCGAGATGTTGTTCATCAAATAAGGGAAGCCTCTCGGCTAACGGGAGAGGGCCGCGGCATTGTGCAACCGCCGCGGGGGAGGGAGCCCTATGCGCCGCAGCGCCCGCAGTAGCCGACCAGCTCGAGCCGGTAGCCTTCGACGGCGAAGCCGTCCACATCGCCGAGATGCTCGAGCGTGGTCGGATCGAGCCGGCCCGGCACGTCGAGCACGCGGCCGCACGTCAAGCAGCGCGCGTGGTGGTGGGGATCCGTCCGACCATCGTACCGCGCGGATCCATCGCCATACGTGAGCTTCTGGGCGAGACCGCAACCGACCAGCGCTTCCAGCGCCTTGTACACCGTCGCGAGCGAAATGTCGGGGATCGTTGCGCGGACAGACGTGAACACATCGTCGGCCGACGGGTGCGTCGCCGTGCCGCCGAGATACCGGTAGACAGCGGCGCGCTGTTCCGTGAAGCGCTGGCCGTTCGCCTCGAGCGCCTCACGGAGGAGCGTGTCCGCTTCAGCACTCGCCGCGCCCTGACCATCTCCTACGAGTGTCGGGTCCTCTGTCTTGACTGTGGCTTCCACGTCACCCATCTGTCTGGCTGGCCGAACTTCGGTTAACATTAAGGCAATGACGCGACACCTGTCAATACGAATTCTCGTTCCGGCTGCACAACGGGACCGGGCTGCGAACGGGCAGGGCGCCGCCCCGTGGCCCGATTCGGTGCACGGGCGGGCGTCACCCCAGCGGGGTAGAGTCCGGGGGCGCGCGGTTGCCTGAGCGGTCGGATCCCCACGGCGCGCCGCGCGTGCTCGCGTTGACCGACCTCTTGTTCGGTGCTCGCATTCGCGCGGCCGCACAGACCGCCAATGTCGACGTCATCGTCCTTCGGACGCCCGCCGCGTTGGTGGCCGCTGCCGTCGAGCGCGCGCCGCGCCGGATCTTGATCGACCTCGACGCGCGCGGGCACGATCCCGTCGACGTGATTCGTTCGTTGAAGGATGACGCGCGCACGAGTGAGGTCGACGTGGTCGCGTTCGTCTCTCACGTGCGCGAGGACGCAATTCGCGCGGCCCGTGATGCGGGCGCCGACCGCGTCCTGGCCCGCTCCGCGTTCGTCCGCCAGCTCCCGGACCTGGTCAACGTCGAGGCCTGAGCTGCTCGGCGTCCTTCAGGCGGCGTCGGCTTCTTCCTTCAGCTTGCAATCGATGCAGTAACGAGCGTGGGGCAGTGCGTCGAGCCGATCGTAATCGATCAGCTTGCCGCAGCTGTGACAGATGCCGAAGCGGTCCGGCTCCTTGTAGAGTCGTCGTAGTGCGTCTTCGACACGATAGAGATAGCGTCCTTCTTTGCTGGCGAAGAGCAGCATCTTCTCGCGTTCCATCGCGTCGGTACCGAGGTCCGCCATGTGATCCGAATAGGAATACGAATCCGAGTCGTTCTGCTCGGCGGACTGCTTGGCGAGCTCGTCGAACTGACCGAGCGAACGCAGTGCACGCTCACGCTCGCGCATGAGCCGCTCCTGCAAATGTTCGATCTGCTTTTTGTTGAGCTTCTTTGCCATATCGACAACGCCTCCTGCCTCGCCCGGTCGAGACGGCGGCTCGCGATGCTGCACGCGTTCGCGGGCAAACGTACGCGGCCGGATTTACAGCAAGACTAAACGATAACGGTCCGATCCCCGTGCTTCAACCCGCGCTCGTTGCCCGTGCTGTCGCGTGTGCGGCCATCACATCGTCGCCGAGAGCCGGGCTGGGCGGCCCGAGGATGTTCGGTTTGCGACGGGCATTGCGCCTACGGCCTGTTCGGCGTCGAGCGGAACCGATGAACTACGACGCATAGATCTCGGCGCGTGTGCGTGCCATGTCGGCCGTTCCATCGCCGCGCCGTTTCGCGAGCAGCGTCTGGATCACGCCGATTCGACCGGCCGCGAATGCCCGCGCGGTCCCGGCGAGGCAGAGCCGCCAGATGCGGTACGCGGGTTCGCCGACTCGCGCGACTGCCTCGTCCTGCCTCGACTCGAGTCGGCGCAGCCAGATGCGCAGCGTCTGGGCGTAATGCTCGCGCAGGCTCTCGACATCGCGCGTCTCGAATCCGACGGCTTCCGCGGGAGCCAGGTTCTCGGCGGGCGTCAGCAGCTCGCTATCCGGGAAGACGTATTGCTGGATGAACGAATGCCGGCCTCGTGGGGCTTGGGGTTGAGCAGCGCGGCCTCGGCGAAACACCCCACGAACGAGCCGCGCCGCGGTCGGCGCGAGCGTCACGATGCCGTGGTTGAGGAACAACCCGCCGGGCCGCAGCACCCGGTACGCGCTGTGGAAATACGCGGGCAGCTTCGCGCGGCCCACGTGCTCGACCATGCCCACGCTGGCGACTTTGTCGAACTCGAGGTTGTCGGGGAGATCGCGGTAGTCGAGGACGTCAACGCGACAGCGGTCGCCGAGCCCCGCCGCGGAGATCCGCTCACGCG
>JBOHRM010000008.1:0-7691 GCA_050732715.1 Longimicrobiales bacterium | reverse complement strand
AACTCGGAACTCGGAACTCGGAACTCGGAACCCGGAACTCGGAACTCGGAACCCGTTCTAGCGCGCCGAGGCGGCCAGGGATCGACAGGAGGGATCGAAAGCGCTCGGATGCCCATCGAAACCATCTGGCGGACACTACGCCGCGCGTTCGAGCGACTCAACACCGACCTAGGCGTCGTCCCGCCACGAGCGGCGCCGCGAACCGTGAGAGTCCGCGCGCGGGACGTCGGCGTCCCCGCGACGCCCGACGAGAAGGCCGGAATCCGACGCGTCGGCTTCGCCGAGGAAGCACTACCCTGGATGAACGCCGTGTATCGCTTTGCAGTGAGTCTGACCCGGGACGACGATGCGGCACAGGACCTCGTTCAGGAGACGTACTTGCGCGCGTACCGCTGGTGGCACACGTACGAGCGCGGTACGGGCTGCCGATCGTGGTTGTTCACGATCTGCCGGAACACGTTCCTGCACGGCATCGAGCGGAGCAGCACGCGCCACGAGGTCCGGCCCACGGGCGAACAACCCGAAACGGACACGGGCATCATGCAAGGGCTTGCTCGGCGGATCGGCGAGCCGGCGATGATGCCCGAGGCCGTGTTCGCCGGCACGCTCGATGACCGGGTCATTGCCGCGATCGATGCGTTGCCTGATGCGTACCGCGAGGTGCTCGTGCTCAGCGACCTCGGGGACCTGACGTACCCGGAGATCGAGCACGTGCTCGGAATCCCGCGCGGCACCGTGAAGAGCCGTCTGTTCCGTGCGCGACGCCGGCTCCAGATGACGTTGCTCGAATACGCCCGCGAAGCAGGCTACTTGCCTGAGAATGCCGAATGAAGAACACCGCCATGCTTTCATGTGACGACGTGCTCGACAGCCTATGGGAGCTCCTCGACGGGGAGCTGACGCGCGATATGGAGAACGCCGTCCAACGTCACCTCGAACGGTGCGAGCGTTGCTACCCGCAGTACGATTTCCAGCGAGCCTACGCCGAGATGGTCCGTCGCGTCGCGCAGCGGATGGACCCGCCGCACCTGCGCAGCCGCGTGCTGAAACGCCTGCTCGCGGAGCAAGCGGACCTCGCCACGTGATATAGAAACGGGTTCCGAGTTGCGGTTCCGAGTTGCGAGTTGCCCCACCGCCACCGGGGGCTCGGCGGTCAGTGGTGCCGCGAGCGGCCTCGGACCCGACTAGAACTACGTTGGAAATGGCACGGTGGGTGGCAGGAATGCTCGCGCCAAGACGCGAAGTGCGCAAAGGGAACGCGAAGATCGTTCCCGAGCGATCTTGGCGTACCCTTGGCGAGCTTGGCGCCTTTGCGAGAGGATTCCATACCGGCCCAAACATTTCATCGATGCGACCGCGCGTCGGCCGCGGTCTCCGGATCGAGCGTCTCGGGCATACGCAACGCCACGAGCACGCCGGACGCGAACGTGAGCACCGCAACGACGCCGATCCCGGCGGCCATCCCCAGCGCGTCGGCCAGCGCGCCGACTACGAGCGCGCCGACAGCGTAACCGGCGTCGCGCCAGAAGCGATACACACCCACGGCCGAGCCGCGCCATTCGGGGTGCGCGACGTCTCCAACGGCTGCGAGCAGTGTCGGGTAGACCATCGCGGTGCCCGCGCCGAGCAGCACCGCCGCCGCGGCCCATGGCCAAAAGCCGCGGGCGAGCGCAATGCCCGCGAGCGCGACGGCTTGCACGAGCATGCCGCCCGCAATCAGCCGCTTGCGGCCCCACCGGTCGGACGCCGCGCCAGTGCCGAGCTGCAGCAGGCCCCAGGTGGCAGGATAGAGGAAGCCGAGCACGCCGATCTGGGCGATGTCCAGCCCCGCCGCGGCGAAGAATAGCGGGAATAGGCCCCAGGCGACGCCATCGTTCAGGTTGTTGACCAGACCGGCCTGACTCGCGCTCGACAACGCAGGGTCCCGCCACGTCGCGCGGGCGAAGATCTCACGCGTGCCGAGCTCCGTTCCGGTGTCCGCCGCGACTTCGCGCGGCCGAGTGCGGGTTGCCTCGAGCGCGGCGTGCCCGCGCGTCTCGCGGACGAACAGAAGGGACAATGCGAGCCCCGCCGCCACCACACCGATGCCCAGGTAGAACGGCGCCGGCCGCAATCCATACGCCTGGGCGATGGTTCCCGTCGCGAGCGCCGCGAACGCGACGGCCAGATAGCCAGCGAATTCGTTGAGACCCATCGCCAGGCCGCGCCGCGCCGGCCCGACCAGGTCGATCTTCATGATCACGGTTGTCGACCATGTGACGCCCTGGTTCACGCCGAGCAACACGTTCGCAAAGACGATCCACGACCAGCTCGGCGCCCAAATCACGAGGAACGGAACAGGAACGGCGAAGAGCCAGCCCGCCACGAGCAGGCGCTTTCTCCCGTACCGATCGCCCAGGCGGCCGGCGAGCACGTTCATCGTCGCCTTGACGATGCCAAACGTGGCGATGAACGAGAGTACCGCGCTCTTCGATGCGAGACCGAACTCGACCTCCGCGAGCAGAGGCAGAACCGTGCGCTCGAGCCCCACCATCGCGCCCACGAACGCATTGACCAGGACCAGCAACCAGAACTGGCGCCAGTTCGCGCGCAGCCCCAGCTCGATGGAGGCGCTTTCCGCGCCGGACACGGCTGCGGCCGCGGGTTCCGTTCGCATCGCGTTCAAATCATCCGACGGCCCGACATGAGCACCGATTGCACCCGTCACGTTACGCGGCCCCGAGCAACGGCACGCCGAGATTCTGCTGCCGCGTCTCGACGGCGCGGCCGGGCCGTGGGGGCACGTCCTCGAGCATCAGCCGCACGAACGCGTCTTCATCCGTCAACCCGAACGCGCGGTTGAAGCGTCGCTCGAAACCGATCGTCGAGCTCACCTTCCCCGAGAGTCCACGGCCGCAGACAGAGCCCGAGAACGCGCCCGGCAGCACCTCGACGTAGTCGGGCAGCTCGCGCAACCGTTCGGCGCTGCGGAACAATGACCGGGCGCCATCCTCGGCGGTCGATGCCAGCTCCGTGCGACCCATGTCGCCCACCATGAGCGTGTGCCCGGTGAGCACGAACCACGGCGCGTCGCCACGCTTGCGATCCGTCACCACCAGAGCGATGTGCTCTGGCGTATGACCGGGCGTATGAACCGCGCGCACGCTCACGTTGCCCAGATCGAGCACGTCGCCGTCTGCCACGCCGCGAAACCGGAAACGCGCGCCGGCACCGGCGAAGAGCACGTACTCCGCACCCGCCGCCTCCGCCAACCGGCGGCCGCCGGAGACGTGATCCGCGTGCACGTGCGTGTCGATCACGTAGCGGATCGACAGGCCGAGTGCCGCGGCCTCGCGCAGAACCGTTTCGACGTCCTCCGTCGGATCAACCACCGCGCCGACACCTTTGCTGCCACAGCCGAACAGGTATGACGCCGCAATCACCGGCTCCGTGTGCAGATACTGACGCAGAATCACTGGGTCCACTCCTTTCACGCATTGAATGCGTCTTGTTCGGGTTTCGTCCATCGCGACCTCGCACACCTCGCATTCGCGAGCCCGCCACGCCTCAACGACGTCGCGACTTCCGGCCTCGCCTCGGCCGCCGAGGCTCCGCGCCGACCGCCACGTCGAGCCCGAGCGCGCGCCAGTCCGGCATGCCTTCCTCGAACCGGCGCGCGTCCAAGCCGCGCGAGCGCAGAACGCCGACCGCCCGGACGGCGAGAACGCAATAGGGGCCGCGGCAGTAAGCGACGATCTCTTTGCCCGCCGGAAGCTCGGAAAGACGCCGCTCGAGCTCGGCGACCGGAATCGAGATCGCGCCAGGAATGTGACCCGACACGAACTCGTCTTCGGGCCGGACATCGAGCACCAGGACATCGTCGGCCCGCATCCGCTCCAGCAGCTCACTCACCCCGACCGGCTCGAGCGCCAACGGTTCTTCGAAATAGTCGCGGACGATCTGCCGGACCTCCGCCAGCTGCCGCCGCGCGACCTCCTGCAGACTCCGCAGGAACTCGTGCACCGCCAGGTCGGCGAGACGATAGTAGACACGCACACCATCTTTCCTCGCCGCGACCAGGCCCGCGTGCCGCAACTCCTTCAGGTGGTTGCTCGTGTTCGTCACCGACAACCCCGCCTGCCGCGCCAGCGTCTCGACGCTCTTCTCGCCCTGGCTCACCAGGTCCAGCAACTCGAGCCTCGCCGCGCTCGAGACCGCCTTGCCGACGCGCGCGAATTGCTCGAACAACTCGTGTTTTGCGGTGCCGAGATTCACGATCGTCATTTCTCCCATATTCCATGGATTAGTGGAATATTGTTGGATGGCGCGCCGCTGTCAAGCCGGACCCAGGTCGGGGGCTGTCTCGGCGTTGCAATCTCAGCGGCGGTTGGCTGTCGCGGGTCCCGGCGAGACGTGCTCCCCTCGTGGGGCGGTCAGTTTTCGGATGAGAGAGAGCGCGCAGCCTCAGGTGCGCGGCGGGTCACGGTCGAGTCGAGCTGGAACCGTCGCCGTTCGGCTCGAGGCCTTCCGTCCGGTGCTTCCAGCGTTCGTCAGGCGGGACATCATGCGGGCGGTACATGATCACGCGCGCTCGTTCGAGCGTCACCAGCCCTCCATCGATCATGCGATCGAGCTCGGGCAGCACGGCTTGTATCTCTTCCTCGCGGGCGACGACCTCGATGATGATCGGCAGGTCCATCGAGAGCCGCAGGATCTTCGACGTGTGGATGCGGCTGTGCGCGCCGAACCCGCCGATCGCGCGGATCGTCGTGGCCCCGGCGAAGTCGCGCTTGCGGAAGAACTCGAGCAACACCTCGTATAGCGGGCGGCCCTTGTCTTCGTCGGCCTGGGACTTGTCGCTCTCGCCAATGAAGATGCGCATGAGCGTGCGTTCGCCTTTGAATTGGTGCGCCATGGGTCTCACCCCTTGCTGAGCATGGTGTCGGCGATCCCGAACCCGAGGAAGCTCGCCATGAGGCTGAGCGCGACACTGAGCATGACGTATGCGCCCGCGCGGCTCCACTGCCCGTCCTGCAAGAGGCGCACGGTCTCGTAGCCGAACGTCGAGAACGTGGTGTAACCGCCGCAGACGCCGATGCCGAGGAACACACGCCATCCGGGCGAGACGCGCGTCCCCTCGAGGAACACGAGTATCAGGGCGAGTGCGAACGATCCCGTCACGTTGACGGCGAGGGTTCCCCAGGGGAAGGCCGCGCCCGTTTGCGCCTGGATCCAGCCACCCAACAGGTACCGGACGGAGCCGCCGATCCCGGCACCGAGAAATACGAGTAGCGGTAGCATGCAAGCCTAGCTCCTGAAACAAAGAAACCTCCCGCCGGCCGATCGCCGGTGGGAGGAGTCATCAGTGCCGCGTACCCGCGACACGGTTTTGGCGAACTCCATCGCCTTCGCTCGAATCGATGGTACCCTACGAGAGGCGAATCGGCAAGTCGTGGGTCGCTGCGTCGTAGGGGAAGCTCAGCTCAGGTCGAACCGCGTCGAGGCACGCGCTCGCGTCCGCGACTTTGGACTAGCCGCCCGAGGTAGAGGTTTACCATGATGGACGGATGCGGCGGGTGGATGAACACGGACGACGAGGCTTTCTCTCGATCTTGAAAATGATCACCATGGTCTTTCGCACTGCGACCGAAGCCGATATCCCCGCCATCGTCGAGCTTGTCGAATCGGCGTATCGGGGCGAGGCCAGCCGCGCCGGCTGGACCACCGAAGCGGACCTTCTCCATGGTCAACGAACCGACCCGCGCGCCGTCGCGGAGGTGATCGCCGATCCCCACGGCCGCATGCTCCTCGCCGAGCACGACGGAGAGCTCATCGCCTGCTGCCAACTCGAGGACCGCGAGGGCCACGCCTACTTCGGCATGTTCGCGGTGCGGCCAACTCAACAAGGCGGCGGCGTGGGGAAGGCCGTGCTCGCCGAGGCCGAGCGCGTCGCCCGCGAGGAGTGGCACGCCGCGGAGATGCACATGACCGTGATCTCCCAGCGCGACGACCTCATCGCGTGGTATGAACGGCGAGGATACGAGCAGACGGGTAAGGCGATCCCGTTCCCTTACGGCGACGAGCGTTTCGGCATCCCGCAACGCGACGACCTCGAGTTCGAGCTCCTCGTCAAACGTCTGAGCTAGAGAACCCGAATTGTAGCCTGGGGCGTGGGAGGCCGAGTCGGGGGAAGCCGGTTGAAGGCGCTGCTCGACACGCACGTCCTGATTTACTGGCTCAATCGCGATCGTCGCCTCACACGCCGCCGGCGGAGTGTGCTGAATTCGGGCACGAGGGACGAGCCTTGCGGGTTTCCGATATCAGTTTGTGGGAGATTGCGACGCTGGTGAATCTCGGGCGAATCGAGCTGGGCCGGCCGGTTCGCGACTGGCTCGAGGCGGCGGTGGCACCTCCGCTTGTTCGCCGGGTTTCGATTTCGCCGGCGGTTGCCGCTGAAGTTGCGGTACTGCCGGATACGTTACATCGGGATCCTGGTGATCGGATCATCGTGGCTTCCGCACGCGTGATCGGCGCTACGGTGCTGACCCTGGATCGGCGGATCATCGAGTCGGGTTTGGTGCCGACGGTGTGATGTATCTCACCGGCCGGCCTTTGCTGGCCGCTGACCCGACGTTGCCGTCCTTGCCACGCCCTCGGATATGGAGGAGGCCCGGATCGAGCTGAGCGCCCCGGTGCGGCTGCCCGGCTGGGCGCTCGACTCCAGCTCGCCCCGTGAGCCCGTGCCGGAGTCAGATCGCGGCCGGCACGTTATCGCGCGCCCAGTCGGCGAAGCGATGCCAGCCGACGGGGTGGCGCGAGCGCAGGCCGTCGATGTCGGCCGTGTAGCCATGGTCGATGAACCATTGGTACATGATGGCCATATCCTCGCTGAAGGCGCGGATCTGGTCCATCGGGGTCTGCACGGTTCGGATCTCGCGACCGAGCACGTCCCCGAGGATTGCGGCCTGCTCGGTCGCGGTCAGCTCGTCGCCCGCGATGTCGATGCGCTGACCGAGGAACGCGTCGCGCTGCTCGACGACGCGCGCCCCGAAGGCCCCGATGTCGGCCACCGCGATCTGCTGCAGCGACCGGTCGGCGGGCAGCGGCGTCGCGTAGACGCCCGAGCGCAGGCCGTCGAGGGTCTGCGGGAAGAACAGGTTCTCCATGAAGTACACCGGGGCGATCACGGTCCACGGGAGCTTCGTGCCCGCGAGGTGCTGCTCGACCGCGTACTTGGTGTCGAAGTGGGGGATTTTGGTCGAGCGGTCGGCCCCGGCCACCGACGTGTACACGAAGTGACCGACGCCGGCCTGACCGGCTGCGTCGACGAGCGCGTTGCCCTGGCGGGTCTCCGCGTCCATGCCCGCCTCGAAGGGCGTGCTCATGGCGAAGACGGCGTCGGTGCCTCGCATGGCGGCGACGAGCGAAGCAGCGTCGGCGAAGTCGCCGGTCACGAGCTCGGCGCCGCGATCGGCGAGGGCTCGCGCGGCGGCGGAGTCGGGGTTGCGGGCGAGGGCGCGGACGCGATGGCCGCGTGCGAGCAGGGCATGGGCGACAGCACCGCCTTGCTTGCCGGTCGCACCCGTGACGAGGACGAGCTCGGAATCGGGCATGAGAGCGCTCCTTTGTGGCCGCGCAAGCTAGGTCCGGGATGCCATCTCGGCAATGGATAAAGTTCGGATAAACTCCATCGAAATCGAGATGGCTTGAAC
>JBOHRM010000007.1:0-4499 GCA_050732715.1 Longimicrobiales bacterium | reverse complement strand
GCCCCATACCGTGGTCGGCGTGCTGCCGCCGGGCTTTCGCTACCCCGGCGCGCCGGGCCATGAAAACATCCTCGTGCCGTTGCGGCTCCGCGCAGACCCCAGTGACACGGGCCACAACTACAACGTCCTTGCTCGTATCTCGAGCGGCGTAAGTCCGGAACGTGTCCGGGCCGACATGGCGGCCGTCTATTCGCGTTTCGCGCAGGAGCATCCGGAGTTGACGGTCGAAGGCGAGCGCGCCATGGGGTTCATGAGCTTTCAGGACCTCTACGTCGGCGGTATGCAGCGCACGCTATGGGTTCTAATGGGTACGGTCGGGCTGGTCTTGCTGATCGCGTGCGCGAACGTGGCGAACCTGCTGCTTGCTCGTGCCACGTCCAGGCGTCGCGAAATCGCGACGCGCGTTGCGCTCGGCGCGACACGCGGACGGATCGTTTCGCAGCTGCTGACCGAGAGTCTGGTTCTCGCCCTGATCGCCGGCGTGGCCGGACTGCTGCTCAGCATCTGGAGCCTGCACCTCATGTTGGCGCTGCTGCCGGAGGTGCTGCCACGCATGGAGGATATCGGCGTCGACGTTCGAGTGCTCGCGTTCACTCTCGCCGTCGCGTTCATGACCGGCCTGGCGTTCGGACTCGCCGCCGCGCTTCCCGCGTCGCGTACGGAACTGATCACGTCGATCAAGGAAGGCACGCCTGGCGGTGGATCGCACGGCGGGCGTCGCGCGCAGAGTGTGCTGGTGGCGGCCGAAGTGGCGCTCTCGCTGATCCTGCTCGCGGGTGCCAACTTATTGATCGCGAGCTTTCTCAAGGTCACAGCGGTCGAGACCGGCTTCAATGCTCGTGACGTGCTGACAGTCAACCTGGGCCGAGCTCCGGAAGGCTACGATTCCGGCGCGCGGCTCGCCGAGCTCGAGCGACGTTTGGTCGAGCGCCTACGCGACGTTCCTGGCATCACGAGCGTTGCTGCTGCGTCGAACCTCCCGCTCCAGCGGGGTTGGAACATCTCGATGGAGCTCGATGGCAGGCCCGGCGAGGGCGAGAGTGCGATCGAGTGGCGGGCCGTGAGCCCCGAGTACTTCGCCGCGCTCGAGATCCCGGTCGTCCGCGGTCGCGGGTTCACGACATTCGATGGCGAGAGCTCGGCGTCCGTCGCGATCATCAACGAAGCGACCGCGCGCCATTACTGGCCAAACTCCGATCCCATCGGCCAGCGCCTCTGGGTCAGCCGCTCCGATGGCCGGCCCGCCGCCGAGATCGTTGGCGTGGTCGGAGACATCCGCGAGATACGGTTGGGCCTGCCGCCGCGGCGGACGGTCTACGTCCCGCAGGCGCAGACGCCTCCGTCAATGATGGGCGGACTACCACGCCTCATGATCCGCACGACGCGACGCGCGGCGGCGGTGGAAGCCGTAAAGGAAGCCCTGCCCGAGATCGACCCGCGTCTGCGCGAGCCGACCGTTTTGAGCATGGACGACGTGGTGGCCGCGTCCATCGCGAACGAGCGCTTCAATATGCTCTTCATCGGCAGCTTCGCCGGTGTGGCGCTCCTGCTGACCATGGTCGGCATCTTCGGCGTTGTTTCCTATGCTGTTCGCCAGCGCGTGCGCGAGATCGCCATCCGCATGGCGCTCGGCGCCGCGGGACCTTCGGTCGGCAGGATGGTCGTGCGGCAAGGGATGCGCGCCGTGATGCTCGGGCTAGCGATTGGATTGCTTGGCGCGTTTGCGCTGACTCGCGTCATAGCAGGTATGCTGTATGGTGTGACGCCGACGGACCCCGTCTCGTTCGCGAGCGCGCTGGTGCTGCTCGTCGGTGTCGCCCTCGCCGCCGGTTACATCCCCGCCCGCCGGGCGACACACGTGGACCCGATGATCACACTTCGGGCGGAGTGACATCAACGCTTTAATGCGATGTCGGGTTCGTTGGGGCCAGTCACCGGCTAGCTCTACAGCTATGCCGTGCGACTGCGTTCGTCCCTGATGTCGCGTTCCAGCCAGTCCAGCCCGAGCTCCGCACCGACAATGCATGAGTTCGGCGGGGAATAGCCCTCATAGCCTTCGTGCTCATACCACGCCGCGAGCGCACAGGCATCGATCACGCCGAGATGTGCGAGCGCATAGCTCGCCCGCTGAAGCTCATACCCTCCGGCGTCAAGGTTGGTCGTTACTGCGATGAGATCCGCGAGTGGCGAGGCCAGCAGGAAAGCCAGCGCACACGCATCATCGGGATCACCGCCGAAATCCGTATCCAAGTGAATCAGCACGAGCCGGCTCCTCGCTATCCAACGCATCGGCGTTTAGACTGCTGGGCACCCGTCGGGGCCGCACATAATGAAGGACATCGTAGCGCGAAAGCCACTGGTCACCTCGTGCCGCTGCGGCGCGAATGCGATTCATCCCAGCCGCATGTTGCTCCGAGGTGATCAGGCGCATTGATGAGGAGCACTTCGCCTCGAGCTTTGCCAAGAACTCCGGGTCAAGCGGAATGTAGCCCTCGGTTATCGACTGCGACGCGATGTCCAAGCCCGCCCGAACGGCGCTATCATCAAGCTGGGCGATTCGTGGGTAGCGGGCGAGCTCCACCGGAAGGATCTCCGGAAAATACACGGTCAAGCTTCGTTGCCTGAGTGTCTCCTCAGAGTCCGTGACAATCAATAGGTGCCCTCCCGAAACGAGCACGCGCTGCGCCTCTGCAAAGAAGCGGCGCAGGTTCCCGATGTGGTGAACGACATCAACGGCAAATGCGAGGGAGAAACGCCGATCGGGGAACGGGAACTCCTTTGCGGCATCTCCCGCTTTGAACGTGACTCTACGGCCACAGGCGCGCGCCTCGCTCAGCATCGACTCAGAGAGGTCGAACCCAAAGTAGGCGATGTTCGGTCGGATATTGGCGAGGGCGTTGACGTAGTTCCCGGTGCCACAGCCGATTTCCAGCACCGCCGCCCCAGCCAGTAACGCAGCGACGATCTCCGCGAGAGGCCGAATAACCCAAGGAACAGCATGGCGCGACCATGCATACGTGGGCGCGTACTTGTCGTAATCCATCGGGAACGAAGCGCGCTTGCTCACGAGTCCGTGCATAAAGAGATCCGACCTATGTCATCTCACCGTTATCACCAACCGCCGATCGATCGCTCACGGGTTTCGACATGTAGATATCGGGTCGGCCGCGCCCGTTGGCGTCCGGCATCACACCTGTGACCACGTAGCCAAGCTTCTGGTAGAACAGGAACGGATGTCCACCGCCGAGGTCCTGGAGTCGAGCGATCTGCTGCGGTAAGTCGCGGTAGAGGTCTGCGTCCGCCAGCGACGTCATTCCAGAATCGTCATCGGTCCCAAGCGTGAGGGTCAGAGCGCCGCGCTTTGACTGCCTCACCCTCGAAGACCTGAACGAGCGCACGCCCAACGCCTCGGCGGCGCAGGTCGCGACGCACCAGGATCGGATGGAGCTCCCATACGCGTCCATGATATTGCGGCAGTCCGCCTATCCAGCCAAGGAGAAGGCCCGTTTCGACTGCGGCGCGCGCAAATCCATTGCTTAAAACCTGGGCAACCTCAGCCCGCGCTGCCTCCATCTCCGGCCATCCGCCGGGCTGGTCGAAATGGTCCACGAGCAACTCAGCAGCTTGTTCACGGCGGGAGTCCGACGCATCAGCAAGATCTACGATCTCCATGGAACGCCCAGTCATTCGAGCCAATCCGGCAATTCGATCTCGCCTGGTCGTTATGTGAACGATCCTGTTCTCATTCTGAGGCGGTATAACAGTCCAGCGCTCAGCGAGCCAGCCCCAAACCTTATTAAGGCGTCGAGGGCTGTGCCAAACGGCACCTCCGGTCGATCGAGGCCGTGTGCCTTGTCAGCTGTAGCGCCTCGTTCCGCGGCACCGCCGACAGGGACAGCTGGCAACGTTCACTGGAACGAGGCATCCGTAAAGGCTTCGAGCATTGTGACCTCCGACGGCGATTGCAATACGTACTGTTCTGCAAACTCGCCTGGGGATACTGGGTTTCGCGAATCCTGGCCGTGGGTGCGTCGCCCCGAACCTGGCGACGATCGCGCCCTTTCTAGGAGGTGCTGCGTGGGCGCTCGCTTCCCGAGGTGCTTGACTCCAGGAATGGGACGAGCTAGCGTTCTCCTTCAGGGCGGCTGAAGGAGAGGGGAGGTGCACGTGTCCGCAGGTGAACGGTCCGATCTACTCCAGGGCACTCTTGAGCTGCTGGTGCTCAGTACGCTTGCCATCGAACCGATGCACGGCTGGGGGATCAGCCAGCGCATCCGGCAGATGTCGCGTGAGATCCTGGAGGTGCCGCAGGGGTCGCTCTACCCGGCCCTGCAGCGCATGAAGCGCAGGGGGTGGATCCGCTCTGAGTGGCGCGTCACGGAGAACAACCGGCGCGCGCGCTATTACCGACTCACGCCCAGGGGCGAGCGTCAGCTCGAGACGCAACGCGCCGCCTGGGATCGTTCTTCGACCGCAGTGAATTGGGTGATCGCGGCGCA
>JBOHRM010000006.1:0-2764 GCA_050732715.1 Longimicrobiales bacterium | reverse complement strand
CGCTGCGGGAGGGCCGCCTCGACGCACTGCAGTCTCGAGTCTCGCCGAGCAGACCCGGCGCGACCGGGTGACGGGGTGATTGCCCGGACGCCGTTAGAAGGACGGCCTTCCGGTCCTGCCTACAACTCGCTCCCCTGCGGACATGCCGGGGGCCGTTGGCGGACGGGCAATCTCCTCACTTCCGTTGAACGCACATCGTCCAATTCAAGCGGGCCGCGCCGCCCGACTATTCTGGTACAGGACCACGAGGAACGGCGGATTTGGCACCGGTAGCGCACGAACGCGCGACCATCGAGGGGGTCGTATGAGCAGTGATGTACAGCTCTCCGGTCTCAGCCGAGTTCTCGAACGGTCGCTGGTTGGACTCTTCGCACTCGACAACGAGCGCGTCACTTACGCCAACGAGTTCCTCCGCGATCTGCTCGGCTACGACGAGCAAGACGTGCCGACGCTCGACGTCGCCGAGCTGATCTCGCCTCAGGATGCGGTGGTGCTCGCCCGCCAGTTCACTGGCACGGATGCGCTCGACCGCGTGCGGTTCTGCACGCCGTTGCGGCGCAAGGATGGCGGTGTGGAGTACGTCGAGATCCGCGCCAGCCACATGGAAGTCGACGGCCGGTCACTCGTGACCGGCATCATTATCGACATCACGGAGATGGTGCGCGGCCGCGTCGAGCTGAACGATCACGCGGCGCGGCTCCGCCGCGTGTTCGATGACGGACTGGCGGGCATTGTGGTGGCCGATGCGGAAGGCCGGATCACGTCCGCGAATCCGGAGTTTCTGCGGCTTGCTGGATTCGGCTCGCTCGAGGAAACGATCGGCACGCCGATCGAGAGCCTCGAGCTCGAGCCGGGCGGGTTCCGCCGGCTGCTCGAGCGTGTCAAGAGCGCGGGCGGTGTGACCTGTGATGAGATCGATCTGCTGCGCCGCGACGGCGAGGCGGCTCGCGTGCTCGCGAAGCTGTCGGCCACGACCGATCCGGACGAAGGTCTGCTCGAGCTGCGCGCGAGCCTGCTGGATATCACCGAACGTGCCCGGACCGAAGGGATCCTGCGGCGCAGCCACGAGCGGCTGCGGCTCATCGAGCTCGCGACGAAAGACGTGATCTGGGATTGGAACGTGACCACTGGCCAGATCAAATGGAGCGGCGCCGCGGCCAAGCTGTTCCGCTACCGGTCGGACGAGGTGAAGCGTTCCATCAACTGGCACCTCGAGCACATCCACCTCGAGGACCGCGAGCGTGTGGTCCGCGGCATCGATCGGCTGATCAGCGGCGTGGAAGACAGCTGGTCGGACGAATATCGATTCCTGCGCGGCGACAGCTCGTATGCGAGCGTGTTCGACCGGGCCTTCGTCGTGAGGAACGGCCGCAACGAGCCGGTGCGCGTGATCGGCTGGATGCTCGACGTCACGGAGCGCAAGCGCGCCGAGACTGCGCACCGCCTCCTTGCGAACGCCAGCACGGTGCTCGAGACGACGCTCGACGCCGATGTCACCGCTCACAACTTCGTTCGGCTGTGCGTGCCCGATCTCGCCGACGTCTGCACGCTGGATTTCGTGACCGATGACCACACGATCCGGCCCGCCGCGGCGCTCGCGACACGGCCCGGCCCGGACGGCGTGATCCACCCCGGCGCGCTCCCGGAAGACAGCGCTAACGTCCTCAGGGAAGCGGCCGACGAAGCGGTGCGGCTCGGCGAGTCCGTCTTCGTACCCAGCCGGCACAAGGCCAACGGCCGTCGGCGCGAGCGTGTGCATCGGCGGCGCGATCCGAAGACTGACCCGTCGGAAGACCGGCCGCGCTCGCTGCTGGCGTTGCCGCTGATCGCACGGGGCCGTGTGCTCGGCGTCGCGACACTGGCGATGACGCACTCGCGCCGTCGTTTCACGCCGATGGATCTGCTGCTGACCGACCAGCTGGCGCAGCGCGCCGCGGCGGCGCTCGACAACGCGCGGCTTTACCAGACGGCGCAGGGCGCGCTGGACGCGCGCGACGAAATCCTGCGCGTCATCTCGCATGACCTGCGCGAGCCACTCAACACCATCGTCGCAGCGGTCGAGCTGGTCTCGAACACCGTGCGCGAACGGCGCGAAGAGTCACGGCGCTGGCTCACCGCGATCGAGCGGTCCGCCGATCAGATGAACGCGCTGATCGACGACCTGCTCGACTCCGCGAACATCGAGGCGAAGCGATTCTCGATCGCAACGGAGCCGAAGAACGCGCGTGAGTTCCTCCGCGAGGCGACCGACCTGCTGCGCCCCCTCGCTGAGGCCCGCAAAATCCGCTTCGAGTCACACATCGATTCGAACGTGCCAGTAGTCGAGATGGACGAGAAGCAGCTCATGCGCGTGCTCAGCAACGTGGTCGGCAACGCGATCAAGTTCACGCCGTCCGGCGGCACCATCCGTATTCGCGGCGAGGGCGATGATGAGGAGCTGCGCGTGTCCGTCGAGGACAGTGGTCCCGGCATCCCCGAGGCGAAGCGAGAGCACATCTTCGAGCGGTTCTGGAAAGGTGAGTCCGGCGACCGCCGCGGCGCCGGCCTGGGTCTCAGCATCGCGAAAGGCATCATAGACGCGCACGGCGGGCGTATCTGGGCCGAGAGCAAGAACGGCGGCGGCAGTCGGTTCACTTTCACGCTGCCGGCCGGGAGCAGGACTTAGGACTATATCGGACCATAGAACCATGACCTAAGGGGCCCGCGCAAAAACAACTTCCGGTTTTCGCATCCCAGCTTCGGGCCATCTTGGACCGCTCCTCAG
>JBOHRM010000005.1:0-3585 GCA_050732715.1 Longimicrobiales bacterium | reverse complement strand
AAGCCGGACACGATGCGGAGCCCGTCCTCCGCGTACCCGATCCCGCGCCACATCTCGCCCAACGCGACGCCCGGGATGACGGCCATGAGCGGCTCAGCCTCGAACGTGTTGATCTCGCGCTGAAGCTGAAGCGTGGCGACTCTCGATTTCGCCGCGAGGAAGAACGAGGTGATCTGATCGATCGCGAGGCTGTCTGGATCGAATCGCGACGCCGAAAGCTCCGTGCCGGGCATCGGCGGCGCGCCCTGTTCCCAGCCGACGTGGATCGCCGCGATGCCGTGCAGCGTGACGTACACGGCACGGTCGACGGGTGTGAACGTCTTCGCGAGCACACCGACCACGCGGAACGGCGTGTCGTCGTGGTCCATGATGCCGCTCGGGCCCATCCCGTGCGTGACGATGATGCGGCTCCCGATGTCGTAGTCGAGCGTGCGTGCGACATCCGCTCCGACGACGACGTCGAACACGTCCTTGGCCGGGCGGCCGGCGGCGAGCTCGATACCGCGGCCACGGCGATACTGATAGTGCTGGTAGAACGAGCTGTCGGTGCCGATCACGCGGAATCCGCGATGACTGTCGCCGAGCGAGTACGGGATCGTCCACGCCACCGCCGGGTGCTCCGCGAAGTGCTCGTACGTGTCATAGCTGACGTTGTTCGTGGGCGAGCCCATGCCGAACACGGAATAGAGCAGCAGCTGGATCGTCCCACCCCGCGCGCCGACGATGAGGTCCGTGCCGCGGATCGTGTTCGCGAAGCTCTCCCTCATGCCGGTCCGCACGTTCTCGATGCCGACCAGCAACGTCACGCTGAGCGCGATCGACGCGATCGTGAGCGACGACACGAGCGCACGGTTACGCAGCGATTTCGCGGCGAGCTTGAAGAGGATGTAGCGGCTACTCACGGCTGTCAGCTTTGTTCAATTCTGCCAGCGACAGCGACCGATCGAACAGCCGCTCCAGACCGAGGTCGTGACTCACGAAGACGAGTGTCGAGCCGCTCTCCTGGCAGACGCGGAACAGCAGGTCGAGGAACGCGACGCGCCGGTCCGCGTCGAGTGACGACGTCGGCTCGTCCGCGATGACCAGCCCGGGCGCGCCGATCAACGCGCGCGCCGCCGCGACCCGCTGCTGCTGACCGACGCTCAGGCGTGTCACGGATTCGCCGACCAGATGCGCGATCCCCAACTCGCGCGTGAGCCGGGCCGCCGCATCCGCCGGCCGAACACCGTTGAGCCGCCGGCGTCGCTCCGTGCTGATCAGGCAGGGAAGGACGATGTTCTCGAGAACGGAAAGGTACGGGATCAGGTTGAACATCTGGAAGATGTAGCCGATATGGCGTGCCCGGAATCGGTCCCGCAGCCGTCCGCTCCGGCGCGTGAGGTTCTCGCCGAGAACGCGGACCTCGCCGGCGTCCGCCTGGAGCACGCCCGCCAGGATCCCGAGCATCGTCGTCTTGCCGCTGCCGCTCGGGCCGTACAGGAAGACGCGCTCGCCTCGGGCGACGTCGAGCCGCGCTATGTCGAGGACGGCATTGGCCCGATCGTAGCCGAAGCGAACATCGCGCAAAGCGATCGCCGCGCCCGCCGATCCGGCGTCCGATCTCGTTGCACCGGCCGTTGCTGGCATCATCCCGGCGGTCGGCTGCGCTGCCGGCTCGATCGCGCGCGGGTCGCCGAAGTCACGCGCGGAACGCCGGATCGCCACATCACCCATCGTACGGTCGAATGCGCTGACCGTCGAGCTGGTAGCCGACGGTTCCGTAGTAGCTGTCGCTGTTCTCGATGCGGAGCGGTCCGATCACCCAGACCGGTGACCACAAGTCGACGCGAACAGGGTGCTGCATACGCACGTACACGATTTGATTGGGCGGCGGCGGCGGCACGTGGATGCACGCGCCGAAATACGGCACGAGCAGGAACTCGGTGACGCCATCGGCGCCGTCCTCGAGCGGGACCATGAACCCCGGCATCTTCACGATCTTGCCGTCCACCTTCTCGAGCGCCGGCGTCTTCTTGCCCGTCTTGAAATCGAGCTCGGCCAGCAGCCGCCAGTCGACTTCTGTAGTATCCGTCTCCACGGCCAGGGCTGGCGCACTCGGCTCCTGGTCGCGAGCGCTGCCGGCGCCCACCAGCGCGGCCTGCGCCGCGAATGCGATCGCCGTCACGGCGAACACTCGACTCGACCGCGAGGTCGCGCCCCGGCGGCGTCGCACGTCTCCATGGCTGCTCATTCTGTCACGCTCCTCTGAATCGCCTGATCGTTCAGCGTCACGACCCGGCTGCACCGGGCGCGAGCATACACACCATCGCCGTCGACTCACCCTCGATCGAGCGACGGATGGAGGGCGAGCGCGGTGTCACGGAATCGTGGGGATCAGACGAGTGGCGGCGGGCGCGCGGCGAGTGGAGCGGTGAACGTCCGGGTGACATGCCCCAGACCGCGGGCCGCGAGCTCGACGTCCCAGCCCGCATCGCGATGCACCGGGTCCGGCCGCGGCGGCGCCGTGAGATGCGCGGCCGTCGCGAGCGTCCGGCAAGTCAGACATTGCGCTTCGTCGTGTGCTGGAGCGCCCGGCGTTTCCCTCGGATCCTCGACGCGGACATCGGTCAGGATCGCGGCCGCGTCACCCGCATGAGCGAGTGTGAGCCCGCCGCTCACCGTGACCTGGACGGCCAACAGCAAACCACTCAGGCAGCGCGTCCTGAATGAAACGGCGAGGCTTGATCTCACGTGGTCCTCGGGCGCAGTCGAATCGGCGGCTCGCGGCACGACGATGTCATCGACTACACCACGGAATCCGGTTTCGTTCTTGGCGCGAACGCACACTGGCGGCATCGAGGTGTAGCGTCGCCCGTTCCGAACCGCATCCGTCGTCGAGCAGGATTGCAGGACGGGCAGACGCCGCGGCCTTTGCAGCTGAGACAAGGCCTTCCTCCTCCACCCGACGCGCATAGGCCGCTCTGAGTCCTAGCTACGCCCGCCGAGGTGCAGCAGGACGATCCGCTCGCGAGCCCTCGCACGTCACGCTGAGTGCGCTCGGCACGCCATGCGTCGGCGCGCAGCGCGAGGCCAGAGCGGCCGGCAGATTCGCGGCGACCGCGCCGATCCCAGGCGACCCAATCGCCTTCGTTCCGGGCGTCCGCGAGCCGGCGTACGAAGCTTCGAATCGAATCGCGGCTCGCCTCGATCGCGCGCACGGTTTCAGCGTCCGCGAAACGTTCCGCAGCGCGCCCGAGGAGCGTCGGCTCCGCGATGGTACCGAGCGCCGCCGCGAGCGAGCGGATCCTCGCGTCAGCGACCGGGTCCACCATGCGTTCAGCGTCCGGCGGTGTGACGCCCACCGCGAAGAACGGGAGCCAAGGGTTGAAACCCGCGAACGGCCCGTCCGGCGATTCCACGAACCAGACGTGCAGCATGTGCAGCGTCTCGCCGGCGGGTGCGAACCGCGGATGATCGTGCCAGCGGTCGAGCGCGCCGTCGAATGCAGCCGGCAGCCGGGCGTCGGGTGCGCTGCGGAACGCGTACGCTACACCCACGAGCCTCATGGTGCCCTCCACGGGACTGGACATCAGCTGCTCCGGATTC
>JBOHRM010000004.1:0-5369 GCA_050732715.1 Longimicrobiales bacterium | reverse complement strand
GACCTGCATTGATCGGCGCCGTCGCGGCCAGCGCCATCGCCCAGTCGCCCGAGGACTGGAAGCGGCAGGGGTGGAAAACCGACTTCGACAAGCACACGGTCCCATTCGATGAAATCGTCTCTGGTGGTCCTCCGAAGGACGGCATCCCGGCGATCGACTCGCCTCGCTTCACGAGCGTGGACGCCGCGGACAAATGGCTCGACGACCGTGAGCTCGTGATGGTGGTCGAGCACGCGGGTGACGTGCACGCGTATCCCATCCAGATCCTGATGTGGCACGAGATCGTGAACGACCGCATCGGCGACATGCCGGTCGCCGTTACGTACTGCCCGCTGTGCAACACCGCGATCGCGTTCGATCGCCGATTCGATGGCGGCGTGCTCGATTTCGGGACCACGGGCAAGCTGCGTCACTCGGATCTCGTGATGTACGATCGTCAGACGGAAAGCTGGTGGCAGCAGGCGTCAGGCGAGGGGCTCGTGGGCGTGTACGCGGGCCGCGAGCTGATCTTCGTGCCGTCGCGCATGCACGATTGGCGCACGGTTCGTACGCTGCACCCGAGCGCGCGCGTCCTCTCCCGCGAAACGGGCCGCAACGCGCCCTACGGCAGGAACCCGTACGAGGAGTATGATCGGTCCTCTTCGCCGTGGCCGAGATTCTTCCGCGCCGGGAAGGACG
Organism: Longimicrobiales bacterium; assembly: GCA_050732715.1. Classification (GTDB taxonomy): domain Bacteria; phylum Gemmatimonadota; class Gemmatimonadetes; order Longimicrobiales; family RSA9; genus JBOHRM01. Next base: position 4,691 of record JBOHRM010000004.1, on the reverse strand, counting down.
ATCGTCTGCCGGCGATGGAGCGCGTGGCCGCGGTCCGACACGGCGAAGCGTCCGTCGCATACCCGTTTTCGGAGCTGAAGAAGGTGCGTGTGGTGAACGACGAGATCGAAGGCGTTCCCGTCGTCGTGTTCTGGGCGCCGGGCGCCGCCAGCTCCGTCGACGCGCGAAGGGTCGCGGACGGACGCGAGGTCGGCTCGACCGCGGTGTTCGACCGTCGTGCAGCTGAGCAGACTCTGATGTTCGAGCCAGTGGGTGACGGCCAGTTCAGTGACCGCGAGACCGGGTCGGTTTGGTCGATGGCGGGAATGGCCGAGACTGGCCCGCTCGCGGGCGAGCGGCTCGACGCCATCGTGCACGGTGATTTCTTCTGGTTCGCCTGGGCGGTGTTCAAGCCGGACACGCGCATCTGGCGGCCGTGAACCGCCGACGAAATTGAGGGCGGCGCGTGCGGGCCGGAGCATGCACGCGTCGCCGATCGGCACGATTGCGACGTGGCGTCCCTTCGTCCGCGCGGCGCGCCGAGAAGAGCGCGGCACGGGATGCTGGTGTCTGGGGTTCCCGCGGCATCGCGGCCCCTGGACGTCAGCGGTCTAGCTGGATGTTGCAGCGCTGCTCGAGATCCTGACTCAAGACGCTGTAGGCGTTCGACTGTTCCTCGGTCCACTCTTCGTTGCTGGTAACGGTTTTGGCGCCGCGCAGGGTTTCGGCCGCGGATCGGGCTTCGCCGGCCGGCAGCTTCTCGGCGAGTGCCGCCAGCGCCTTGTGCCATGCCTCTTGCACGGCAACCTGTTCGTCATAACTCGCCGTCGCGACTCTGCCGACCTCCAGGTCGGCTGCAGCGAAGTCTTTCGCCGCACCACAAACGTCGGCGGATCCAGTCTGCGCCGCGGCGAGCTGAGGATGGAACGCCATGACGCAGATCACGCCGGCAAGAATCCACGCCGCGGCGAGGGGATTTCGGCGGTAGTTCGTTTCGCTGGGCGTCATAGGTCCTCCTTTATTGAGAATGCCCGTCGCGGCGCTCGCGAAGAACCCGCTCGCACCGTTCAGGACCGTGCGGTTGACACCACTCCGTGATTTGCAAGCGTGGTGCCCGCTCGCCAATCCTGCGGTTGTTCCCTCAGCCGTCGTTGCCGAAGTGCTTCAACCGAATGTTTTCGACCGTCCCATCTTCCTTCAAGCCAAGGATCTCGAGCGTCACCTGATGGGCGAGCCCACTGTCATGCGGGAAGGCGAATCCGTACTTGTCCCGATGGAAGAGGCGGCCAACAACGGTCAGTCCTTGTCCGGCGTGCGTGTGGGCATAGTGCTCGAGGATGGGCGCGTCTTCGACGATCGCATCAACCTCACCAGCTTCCAGAGCTGCCACGGATTCATCGATGCCAGGATACGGCCGCGAAGCGATCCCGAGGTCTCGTACATAATCCTCCGAAACGCTTCCCGTAAAGACGGCAACGGTCTTTCCGGGCAGATCGGACAAGGAGCCAATCCCCTGGGTCAGCGACAACGTGGTCATGACGCTCGTCACGGATGAGGTGACGTAGGCGACGACTCCGACGCCGACGATCAGCCAGATGGCCTGCAAGATGCGACCGACCCAGCCGAACAAGTTTCTGCGTGGCGCGTGGCCGGAGGTGGCAATGGACATGACGCTGTAGAAGCTTTCCGCAATACCCTCACGCCAACGTTTCGGAAAGGCCGCGTCGAATTTCCGATCGAAGATCGTTACGGCTAGGGTCACGGCGAGTATGGTAAGGAATAGCCAAGCGTACGCACGAAGGTGCCCGGCGTCTCTGAGACCGGCAAGGATGCCCGAAAGCCACCATCACTATCGGCGGGGACCATGATCCTGAGCCCCGCATCATACCACGGCTGCGTGAAAGCGATGGTTCTCGCGCGGTCGTGTGTAATGGTTAGATTCGTGACTGCGGCGTCGACTTCGCCATTGGCTGTTGCCCGCACGAGATCGCGCAATGTCGGATAACGGACATACCGGAAAGTGAAGCCCATCCGCTGCGCGACCGCCTCCCAGAGGTCGATCGCCATTCCCGAATACGTATCCGCGCCAGTTTCCTCGACGAACGGCGGACTGACATATACCCCGACGTCGAGCTCTCGGGGAGCCGTAACGGTACGGTCCTGGGCGTACAGCACCTCCGTGCCGAAGCCACCGATCAGGATGCCCGCCAAAGCGATGATCCAACGGCCCGGGGTTGTTGCGCCTCGAGACACTGGCATCAGTAGCTTCGGCACACTGTAGCTGCGGATCGTGCTATTGTTCCTCTCCAGGAGGGCGGCTGCCGGAGATCTCCTCCATCGGCTTTCTCGCGGCAAGCGCCGTGCCGGTAGTCCCCGTGTGTCTAACGCATGTCACGCACGCTGTTCGGGCGGGAAGACAGCCCTGGCCAGCCTGTGGACCGGAAGGGCGCCCTCCCAAAGCAGCAAACCGGAATCGATCTGCTTGAGTTGCAGACCCTTCGCGGAAACCTTGCGGATGAAGATGGTGAGGAGCTCGTCGTCGCCAGGTAGCGTCTCCACTCCCCGCGACGTCAGTCTCGCCTGCACGAAGCGGACGGCCTCGTCCCGGGAGATGGCCGACTGGGCCGCCTGCGCTAGGCAAGTCACGGTATAGTTGATCGTGTAACTGAAGTCACTGTTCGAGGCGGACAGCTGCCTCGTCCCTCCGATACCCCAGTTGTCGAATGATCCGTGGGTCTGCTCGGCCGAAGGGAGATTGTCATTGGCGGAGGAGTCGTCATCCTCTTGGCCGGATGAGCTCACGCGGATCGTGCTGCTCGCGTTGGCCAGAGACACAATGAAGTCGAATCCGATCGAGTAGTTCTGGTTGTCCCGAACGTCCCGGCTCCACGTCCTCGACTGCCCATTCACGACGATGGTCAGAAGCCACTCGGCGTCCGGACCGGGATCCGGCCCCGCTCCGCTCACGCCAACGCTGACCGAGTCGATCCGCACCAACGTGACGGCACAGAAGGGTGTCGACGGCGGGGGTGGAGGGGGTGGCGCCGTGCGGCACGCCTCCCGGCAGGCTCCGAGGCTCGTGTATGCTCCAACGGCGTCCAGGACGCATTCGCCGTTGATACAGCTGTATCGGGGCGGAGGTACTGTCGTCGGAGGAGGTGGCGGCGGGGGGGCTTCGCCGCCGGGTCCGCACTGAACGATGATCTTCTTGCATCCGCAGTCACATTCTTGTGCACACATTTTCCGCCTCCTGTTTCGGGAATGACAGGTCCACGAGAGCGCGCACCACTGCCCTCGCCTCACTGTAAAGCGGAAAAAGGCGGCCTACCCTATCATCGCTCTGGGGCACGGCGGCGCACCGGCCGCGATCATCGAAATCCGAGCGTCGACGGATGCGACGCTGACCCAAGCCGGCCTCGATCACGGACCCGTCGGCCCGGGTGAAGTCCCAGGTCGTGCGTCCTGAGCGGTCAATAACTCGAGCGGCGAGTGACGACCACGATGGCGCCGCCAACGTGCATGCCGGAGGGAATCCCCGAAAGAGTCGACGCGGCCGTCGGCCCGTCCAGATAGAGCAGCTCATAGGCAGTGGAGGGCCCGAGCTGTCGCAGCGCCTCTGCTCCGCCGAAGTACGTTTGGTCTTGGAATACGGCGATCTGCGTGGTCATTCCGAAGCTCCGATCGCCGGCCCGGACCCTCAGCCATCGCGGTCGCAGCCGCTGTACCACATCGTGGAGGTTGTGTGCGCCCGGCGCGCCCATGATCTCGTCGCGCGTGAGGAGATTCGAGCGCTGTCCCTGCTCGCCACGCGTCGTCGCGCAGCCGCCGGCGAACCCCGTCACGACGACCAGAATGAGGACTGGTATACGAACGGCTGCCATCTGCGCCTCCCGGTGGAAACCGAAGAACTGTGTTTTCAGGGCTCACCGGGGCGGCAGCCGGAGCGATCCGCCAACGGTGAAGCCTCGTGGGGCCGTTTCGAAGCCGAACTGGAAATCGAGGGGTCGCCCCAGCCGCAGGAAACCGCCGAACAAGCCGTTTACCGTGCTCGATTCCTCGTGGGGTGCTTCGGCCCAGAGAAGGCCCAGCAGCCCCCGCTCGCCTTTCGGATCGCGGTACTCGTGGTAACGCGTCCGCGTGGCGTAGCCCGCCCCGAGATAAACCATGAACGCCGGCGTAAGCGGTCGAACCACGGCGATATTGAAGCTTCGCCAGCTGTCTTCCGAACCAACGAGCGCGACGCCTGGGATCTGATCTTCGACCTCCAGGGCGGTGAGCGCCGACTCGAAGTTGTCTTCGCGCGACGGGCCGTTCACGTCGAACTTGGCGTCGAGGTAGAAACCCAGTCCGCCCAGCAAAGGGAATGTTGCGTACGCACCTGCACCGGCCAACAACTGCGGCGCGTTCGCGACATAGCCGATACCGAACGTCACCGGCGGCATGTTCTGCCTGGCTACAGCCGCCGGCGGCGACGCCATGTCCGACGCGAGCGCGCTAACAATCGCGGCGCGAGAGAGTATGCGAATGACCGGCATGAACATTCTCAACGTCGACCACGCTGTGCAGCCACGCACATCGAATCTCGTGACCGTGGCCTGTTGTCCAGCTCAGCTTCGATTCGTTGTGCCGCCCTGTCACCCACGCGGCCCCAGAATCGTTTCATCATTGCGCAGACATCGACGTTCCTGCCGAACGTCTCGTCGGCGCAGGAC
>JBOHRM010000003.1:0-2354 GCA_050732715.1 Longimicrobiales bacterium | reverse complement strand
CAGGGCGCTATCTTTACCCCCGTCGTCCTGGCGACGACTGATTGGGGTGAGAGCTGGCACGCGTCCATTCCGACGTTCGACGGTAACGTACACGAGATGCCTGTCTACGCGCTCGCGCTCGATCCCGGGAATCCCGGTCGGCTATGGGCGGGCGTAGAGGGTGGCGTTATGTGGTCGGACAACGGCGCGGCGGAAGGGCTGGGCTCGTGGAGCTACCAGGTCGGGCCGCCGAGAGGCGCCGTGGTCGAACTCGAAGTGCTGGATCGGAGGCTCTACGCAGCGACAGTCCAGAATGTCGAGATCTTAGATCTTCTTCGAGGATGATGGCAGCGTGCGGGAGACGTCGGATCTGGGACTCTATCGGCACGCAGGTGGCTTGAGGTGGGACTCGCTCGCGGTGCCGCCGAACACGCCCGGGGTGTCCCACGCGGCCGTCGACGAGACGACTGGCACGCTGTTTGCTATTTTGCTATTTATCGGCATGCGCTCCGGCGTGTGGAAAATCGATCCCTGAGGCGAACAGGAGGATGACATGGTCAAGACGAACCGTACGATTGGTCTCATCATCCTGCTCGCGGTGATGAACGGAGGGTGTTCGGACGATCCGATCCGGCCGAACGAAAAGACCGCCGAACCAGCGGTGCGGTTCGAAGCTTCTGACCTCCAAGCCGTGCCTGATGTGCGCGCCGTCGAAATGGATCGACCGGACGCGCCCCTGGCCTGGCACACCAGCGCCGAAGCGCTGGAGACGGCGATCCAAGCCGTGGATGGATTCGCCATTGTCGCGTTCAAAGAGCCGGAATCGGAGCGCGTGCTCGATACGGGCGTACGTGCGGCGGTGAGCGGAGCAACGATCGAACTCGGTCTGGAGATGCTCGACGCCCAGGGGATCACGATCCTCTACTACTTCGCGTTCATCGGCGCAGCGCACGTGCGCCTACCTCGTGGCACCGCGGCGGCGCTACGAGAGAGCCCGCTCGTCGACTATATCGCGCCCCGGCAGACGCGGACGATCCAGGGGCATCGGGCTACGCTATCTGTCAGACCCCTCCTGTCCGCGACCTTCCTGACCCAAACAGTGCCCTGGGGTATCGAGATGGTGCGTGCTCCTGAGGCGTGGTCGGTCAACACTGGAGCGGGCGCCGAGATCGAAATCATCGACACGGGTCACGATCAGGGGCACGAAGACCTGCCTTACGTAGAAAGCGATCACTGCGCGGGCGCGTACGGTGGCTGCGACGACGGCCCAATCTGGCACGGCACTCACGTCCTGGGGATTTTCACGGCCCGCGACAACACGATTGGGGTCGTCGGTGTGGCACCCGGCGTTCAAGCAGCCGACGTGCACGTCTATGGCGCGTGCGACTCATCGACATCATCGGAGGGGTGCCCTAGCGATGAAGTCGTCAAGGGCATCGAGGCCGGAATCTTCTTCGATGTGATCAACATGAGTCTGGGCGGCACGTCCTACAATACCGCCGAAGCGAACGCTGTGGCGCAGGCGTGGCAGGAGGGCGTCGTGCTGGTGGCGGCCGCTGGCAATCGGTGGAGCGACGAGAACCCGCCGTCCAACTACTATCCGGCGGAGTATACCAATGTTGTCGGTGTGTCGGGTGTGAGGCCTGACAGCACGTTCGCGCACAGCAGTCCCTGCCCCCACCCTTCGGAGCCGGGGGTAACCGGGGCCTCGAACTACGGCGACTACGTGGATCTGGCGGCGGCGTTCTGGGCGCTCAGCACCGTCGGGAACGACGGCTACGAGGGCGAAGACCAGGGTTGGTGCGGTACATCCATGGCCACACCGCACGTGGCGGGAGCCGCGGCGCTGCTCAGCGCTGAGTATCCGGAATGGGGCAATGAGGATATCGTCAATGCGCTCCTGGCTACGGCCAGCGATCAGGGCGTCGGCGGCAGGGACAACTATTACGGACATGGCATCGCGGATGCCGCGCGAGCTATTGGCGTATCCGATCCGCCGCCGCCCCCAGCGCCGACGGTCTCTATCAGCGGACCTGCTGAGATTCAGCCCGATGCCACGTGTACCTGGGATGCGTATGTCACTGGCGGGGAACCCCCGTATTCGTACAGCTGGACGAATGACGGCATAGGGGTGAGCACGGGATCATCGTACACCGGCGGTAAGGACGAGGGCTCCTTGCTCGACCACTTCGAACTCGAGCTGACGGTAACCGACTCGAACGGAGCTTGGGAGAAGGACTACCTCACGGTCTACGAAGACGAATCGGCTTGGGTCTGCATAATCTGATCTGATAGGGAGAACGAGGCGACGGAGCTGTACGTCGTCGTCGAGCCGGGTCTGCCGAAGGAGCGAGTGCCGGTCGACGTCGACGGTG
>JBOHRM010000002.1:0-2261 GCA_050732715.1 Longimicrobiales bacterium | reverse complement strand
TGCAGTTCGTCCTCGTGGCGGGCTTGATGTATCCGATCGCGGTGCTCTCCGTGTTGTTCCGCGACATCCAGCACGCGTTGCCGCTGGCGATCACCACGCTGTTCTATCTGTCGCCCGTCTTCTACTCGACCGATCTCGTGCCTGAGTCGGTGCGCGGGCTGTACATGATCAACCCGTTCGCGGGCCTGCTGTCCCTCTACCACGCCGTTCTGTTCGACGGCCGGCTGCCGTCCGCCGCGATGCTCGCCTGGGTGACGACGCTCGCGCTCGCGAGCTACGGCGTCGGCTACGCGATCTTCAGGCGTTACAGGTCGCTCTGTGTCGAGGTCGCCTGACGCATGGCCGCGCTGGTCGAGTGCCGCGATGTCGGCAAGGAGTTCCGACACATGGGTCGGGCCGTTTCGGTGCGGGAGTGGTTCATCCGCACCGTGCGAGGCCGGCGGGTCCCGCGGCCCGTGCCGGTGTTTCGTTTGAGCGGATTCGATCTGCGGGTCGAGCGAGGCGACAGAGTCTCGATCATCGGCGGCAACGGCTCGGGCAAGAGCACGCTGCTCCGGCTGATCGCGGGCATCTACACGCCGTCGGAGGGCGAGATTCGGACGCGCGGCAAGATCGCGGCCGTGGTCGAGCTCGGCACGGGGCTGCACCCCGAGTTGACTGGAGAGGAGAATATCCATCTGTACGGCGCAATCCTCGGGATGAGCCGGGCCGAGACGCTGGCGCGCTCGCCGGAGATCATCGAATTCGCGGGGATCGGCGAGTACATCCACATTCCGATCAAGTACTACTCGTCGGGTATGCTCGCGCGGCTCGCGTTCTCGATCGCGATGGCGTCCGATCCGGACGTCCTGCTGCTGGACGAGGTGCTGGCCGTAGGCGATCACACGTTTCGCGCGCGGTGCATCGATCGGATCTCCGAACGCCTGGACGGCGGTTCGGCCATCATCATCGTCTCGCACGATCTCGACCTCGTCCGCAGGTACGCTTCCGAGGTGATCTGGCTCGATGGCGGCAGGGTCCGGATGCGCGGCGAGGCGGAACCAGTGGTCGACGCGTATCTGGCGAGCATGTCCGTCGCCACGCCCGCCGGTGGCTCCGCTCCGAGGCGCCCGGGCCTGGTCCGCGGCGCGGTACCCTCGAACGTGTGAGGCGTCGACGAGGGTGTCCACGGTCGTCCTGGATTTCGATTTCGAGCGCGGGGGTTGCATCGATGGGTTGGATCCATCCGACCATGCCCTGGTTCTGGTGCGGTTGCGCGGACGTCCGATCCACCAGCTGATGCTCCCCGTGGTGGGCGGGTGCGTCTCCGCCGGGGAGATCCGGCGCTCGGTACGCGACGCCGGGGGTGGCACGTTCTGGGACCATTGGCGCGAGGCGTTTCTCGACCGAGAGATCCCGGTCCGCTCGCCGGTCATCCCGGCGACGGTCGCGGTCTGCACCCGCGATCGCCCGGATGACCTGCGCCGATGCCTCGACTCGCTCGCGGCGTTCGCCGATCAGGGCCACGAGATCCTGGTCATCGACAATGCGCCCGCGACGGACGAATCCATGCGCATCGTCGCGGCGTGCGGGTTCGCCCGCTATCTGCGGGAGGACCGGCCCGGTGCCAGCGCCGCGAGGAACCGGGCGCTGCGCGAGGCCCGCCATGACGTCGTGGCCTTCTCCGATGACGATGCGGCGGCCGACCCCGGCTGGCTTCCGGCGCTGCTCCGCAATTTCGAAGACCCGCTGGTGCTCTGCGTCACCGGGCTCACCATGCCCCGCCAGCTGGAGACCGACGCCCAGCGTTGGTTCGAGCGGTACAGCCCGTTCGGACGGGGATTCGAGCGCAGGGTCTACGACGGCGCGGAGGTGAGCCCGCTCTCGGCGTGGCGTGCCGGCGCCTCGGTGAACATGGCGGTGCGCCGTGCCGTGCTCGATTGGGTCGGGCCGTTCAACGAGGCGCTGGGACCGGGCACGCGGTCGCGAACCGGCGAGGACTATGAGTTCTTCGTCCGCATTCTGGCCGCCGGCTACCGCATCGTGTATGACCCCGCCGCCCTGAGTTGGCACACACACCGGCGCACGTGGACCGAGCTGAGACGCGTCCTGCGCGCGTACGGGACCGGCGTTTACGCCGCGTGGACGCACCTCCTGCTCGCTGAACGAGAGCTTCTCGTGCCGAAGCTCGCCCTGGGCTGGCTGGTACGTACACAGCTGCCGAACCTGCTCCGATCCGTGCTGCGCAGGCCCGGCGCGGTCCCCGCTGACCTGATCCTCGC
>JBOHRM010000001.1:0-11917 GCA_050732715.1 Longimicrobiales bacterium | reverse complement strand
AGCAGGTGCGTGGCGAACGAATGGCGAAAGGTGTGGCACGTGGCCCGCTTCGCGAGACTGGCATTGCGGACGGCAGCCGTGATCGCCCTCTGAACGAGGGATTCGTCGATGTGATGACGACCCTGTTCGCCCGTTTTCGGATTGCGCCAGCGGCGCTGCTGGGGAAAAACGAATTGCCAGCACCCCATTCCCGGTTCGCGTTTGGATACTTACGGTCCAGGGCGTACGGTAACTCCACGCGTCCATAGCCGTCAGCCAAGTCCTGCTGGTGAATCGCCTGGACGCGCCGGAGATGCTCACGCAAGGGGCGGCTCGCTGCCCGCGGCATCGTCGTCACCCGATCTTTGTCTCCTTTTCCACCCCGGACGGTCACCTCGTGGCGCTCCAAATCGAGATCCTTGATCCGCAGGTGTAGCGCTTCGAGCAGTCGCAAGCCGCCGCCGTACAGGAGCATGGCGATCACCCACTTGTCGCCGCTGAGCTGCGCCATGATCTGCGAGACCTCATCGGCCGTCAGAACGACCGGCAATCGCTTTGGGCGACGCGCGCGCACGACGCCCTCGACGCGGTCGAGAGGCTGTTTCAGAACGTGCTCATACAGGAAGAGGATCGCAGAGAGAGCCTGATTCTGGGTGGACGCCGCGACGTGCTCCTTGACGGCGAGGTGGGTCAGGAATCGATTGACATCAGCCTCGGAAAGCTGGCGCGGATGCCGGTGTTCGTGGAACTCGACGTACCGGCGAATCCAATGTGTGTATGCCTCTTCTGTGCGCCTGCTGTAGTGCCGGACTCTCAACACCTCGACGATACGATGATACAGACGGGGTCGCGGCCTGTCGGCGAACAGGCCGAGCGGCATAGCACCAGGGACGTGTTCCGCCATCACGTTGGCCCCGCACCAGGTCGAGGAGCTTCACGGCCGCGCTCTTGATCGGACGAGGCCCTTCGGAGGGCTGTACCGGAGCACCGAGGCTATTCTGCATGCGGGCCCGGGGCATGGCCATGACGGGATGGGCCAGGTCATCGCGCCGGGGCCCGGATGCACTTCGTGCCTCTCAGTCACAGGCCGGCGCTGGCGACCACGCGCAACGATAGTGACGGCGGCCGCTTCGACACGACGCCTTCCAGCCTCGGCGACCGGCGGCTCAGGCCACCGCCGCGCTCGGCCGCTCCTTCTCGAACGTTTAGCTCGCCGTCTCGGCCCGCATCGACGCGGATCGTGTCGCCATCCTCGCATTCGCCCTCGATGATGCGCATCGCCAGCGGATTCTGCACGAGCCGCTGGATCGCACGCTTCAGCGGCCGCGCGCCGAACGCCGGGTCGTAGCCTTCTCGCGCGATCAAGTCCTCCGCGGCCTCGGTGATCTCGAGCCCGATCCTGCGCTCGGCGAGCAGGCGCCGCACGCGCTCGAGCTGTAGCTCGACGATGCGCCGCAGCTCGGTCTGGCCGAGCGGACGGAACACGATGATGTCGTCGACACGGTTCAGGAACTCGGGCCGGAAATTGCGCCGCAGCTCGTCGAGCACGACCTTCTCGACGTCCTCGCACGGCCGGACCGTCGCCTGATCCAGGATGTACTGACTGCCGACGTTCGACGTCATGATCACGACCGTGTTTCGGAAGTCGACCACACGGCCCTGCGAGTCGGTCAGCCGGCCGTCGTCCAGGATCTGGAGGAGGATGTTGAACACGTCGGCGTGCGCCTTCTCGAGCTCGTCGAACAGCACGACGGAGTACGGCCGCCGGCGCACGCTCTCCGTCAGCTGACCGCCCTCCTCGTTTGTAGCCCACGTACCCGGGCGATGCGCCGATCAGCCGTGCGACCGAGTGTCGCTCCATATACTCGGACATGTCGATGCGGACGATTGAGTCCTCGTCGTCGAACAGGAACTCGGCGAGCGCGCGTGCGGTCTCGGTCTTGCCGACGCCGGTCGGGCCGAGGAAGATGAAGCTGCCGATCGGCCGGTTCGAGTCCTGAAGCCCGGCCCGGCTGCGCCGCACCGCGTCGGCGACGGCGCGAACGGCTTCCTGCTGCCCGACCACCCGCGTGCCGAGCACGTCATCGAGCTGCGTGAGCCTCGCGCGCTCAGACTCGAGCATGCGCCGCACCGGGATGCCGGTCCAACGCGACGCGGACGTTTCCGTTATCACGCTTGCCCGATTGCCGTTACTTTGCCGATATTTCGCCGACGGTGCCGCGCCGGAGTATGGTGCATACCCCTGCGCAATGGCGTTGAAGCATCAACCGAACAGAGGAACCGAACCATGGGAGACCGCCCGGCTGAGTCCGCCGCATGGGCGCCAACCTACGCCATCACGCCGTCCATCGCAGAGGCATTGATGCGCATCGGGGAAGCGCAAGGCGCCATTGACCACCGGATTTGGTCGCCGGTGGGCGAAGAGGCCATTCGCCAACGTGCGCACGTCCGCTCGACGCACTACTCGACCGCCATCGAGGGCAACCGCCTGGCATTGGCTGAGGCCGAGCAGGTGGTTCTCACCCCAACGTCACAACGTCACGTCGTGTTTGCCGGCCGAGAGCGGGACATGGCCGAAGTCGACCACTAATGGCACGCCTGCTTCAAGTTGAAGACTGGGCGAAGCAACGCACCCCTATTGCCGAGGACCTCATTCAGCGCCTCCACGCCATCGTAGAGCGCGGGCCAGGGCGCCGACCGACACCCTTCCGCTCCACTCAAAACGTAGTGCGGGACTCCGCAAGCGGCGGCATCGAATACATGCCCCCTGAGCCGCGGGACGTGCCGGGCCTGATGGCCGACCTGGTGGCGTATATCCACCGGGCGGAACGCTCGCAAGAGCCTGCACCTATCATTGCGGGCGTGGCGCACTATCAGTTCGAGACGATCCATCCGTTCATGGACGGCAACGGCCGCGCCGGGCGGCTGCTCCCGACGCTGCTTCTTCATCGTGGCGGTCTCGGGCTCCGCGGCTTCTTCTCGCTCGAAGAATATCACGCCGCGATTTGCAAGCCTACTACGGCCGGCTCCAGGGCGGGTATCACCACAACTACTACTTCGGGCGCAAGAACGCCGACTTCACGCCGTGGCTGGAGTACTTCGTGCGCGGCGTGGCCCACGTCTTCACGGCGGCCAAGGAGGAGGCGTTTCGCCGACCACGGTGTGCCGCCGGAGCCCGAGGCAGTCCGCAAGCTCGATGCGCGCGCCCGTCGCGTGCTCGCGCTCTTCGGCCAGCATCAGGCGATCGCCGCCAGCGACGTTGCGCGCCTCTTCCCAATAGGCGACCGGATGGTGCGGCACCTGCTCAGCGCTTGGGTCAAGGGCGGCTTCCTCGAGGTGACCAACGCCTCGCGCAAGAGCCGTCGGGACGGTCTCACCAAAGTCTACCGGGAATACATTGACGCTCTCGCCGCCGTGCCTGCCGTGGGGGCGGCATCCCAGTCCGCGGGAAAGTCCGCCACGCCGAGCACCGTGACGCGTCGCGGCGGACGCTCGCGCACTCGCGGCTAACGCGTGGACCCGGCCAGCTCCGCCGGTCGCCCGGCCAGCCCGGGCATTTCCAATAGGGTGGCGCTCGACTGCCGACACATTGCCGATGCGCTCACGATTCGCCAATGAACAGACGGGCCAGCTGCCCACCACGCACCGATGAGCCACGGTAGGTCGGGTCGCGACGGGGGGAGGGCGGCATCGAGGGGTCCACTGCAATTTCTGGATCGCTCACCATGATGCATGGCGGGAGTCCACGTCGCCTACACGCGCGCATCGAGAAAGCGATGGGCGGTGGCGTCGCACCGGCGGGGCCCTCATAATCAGCGCGGTTCCGGCGATCCTCGGAGAATCAACCGTTATGCAGATCAGTGATATCGAAGCGAATCCGTTCGCGATCCTCTCGTTCATCATCGCGCCGGCGATCCTGACGAACGCGTCTTCGGTCCTCGCCATGAGCACGAGCAACCGGCTCGCGCGCGCGGTGGACCGCGCCCGCGAGCTGACGAAGCAGCTGGAGGAATACGTCGAGACTGGATCGGCCGTTACCGACCGGCGGCTGCGCGAGCTGGCGGCGAGCGAGACACGGGCGCTGATGCTGATCCGCGCACTGGATGTCGATCGGCTTTTCGGTCGGCGCTCCTCGCCGCGGACATGGCGGGCGTCGCGGTGTCCGGATTGGCGCAGAGCGCGGCCGTCGTCGGGGCGGCGCTCCTTGCCGTGCCCGCTGCCCGTATCGTGGAACGGCGGGGGCGCCGGTCGAGTCTGGCCCTGACTTATCTGATCGCGGCGCTCGGAGGGGCGGTCGTGGTCGTCGCGGCGTCGGCCGGCTCGCCGCCGCTGTTCTTCGCGGGGTTCTTTCTGTTCGGTTGGGGGCACGACGGCGGGCTTCCAGGCGCGGCACGCTGCCTTGGACCTCGCGCCGACTGCCCGGCGCGGGCGTGACCTATCGCTCATCATCTGGGCGACGACGCTGGGCGGTCGCGGGGCCGAACCTTGCGCCGGTGGCCGGCGTTGCGCTTCAACGATACGGCATCCCTACGCTCGCGGCGCCGTTCGTGTTCTCGGCGGTGCTGCTGGCCCTCGCGGCGGCGGTGCTCTTCGCGATCGCATCGCGGACGCCTGCATCGGTCGGCTCGGGCACGATCTCGAGCTGGCGGCTCTCGAACGTGAACGTCGTCCCGCTCGCCTCACCGATCTCGAGACCGCTGAGTGAGCAGGTTAGCGACGCGGACCGCTGAGTGAGCAGGTTAGCGACGCAGACCGCGGCGTGTCTCGATCAGGATGCCTGCCGCCGCACCCAATGCGCCGAAGCGCCGAGTCACCTGCGAGGCTGAGAGAACGCGAATGCTCGAGACCTGATCGGTGGGCGTGTGCAGCATGTCCGGGCCCTTCGTCGGTATGCCGTCCCACCACCACCAGCGGTGCTCGTTAAGCGGAGCCTGCATGACCGCGTCGTGCGATGTGGGCGCCTCCGTCGACGTGCGCCGACCACGTCCTCGGTCAGAACATCTCGGTGAGACTGTGCAGGCCGGTCACGCCACTGGGGCGGACGGGCGACGGCGTCTCGATCTGCGGTGCGCCGTCGCCGTCAAAGCAACGCACAGTGAATGTGTGCTCGCCGGCCTGGAACGGCCAGTCATAGCGCCAGATCACCCAGGTCGTATCCGACAGCGGCTCGCGCAACAGCGCCGGCTGCCATGGACCATCGTCGACGCGAAGCTCGACGCGTGAGATGCCGCGCGCGGCCGCGTGCGCGATGCCGCCGATCGGTACGGTCATGCTCTGCGAGTCGGCCTCGATGATCATCATGTCGACGGCGATCGTGTCGATCACCGACGTCGCCCGCATGAGCGCATCGCGGTCCCAACCCCTGCGTACCCAGTAGCCCGGCTCCCATTGATCGACCGCCTCGATCGATTCGATCCACTTCGGCTGCTTCATGCCGTACCGGTCCGGGATATAGATGCGCAACGGGAACCCATGAGCTTCTGCCAGCGGTACGCCGTCCCACGCGTAGGTGAGCATGACACGCGGGTCCGCGCGCACCAACTCGAGCGCGACGACTTCATCGAAACCATCCACCGACCGGATGTGGAGATGCGTCGCCTCGGGGCGTAGTCCCACGTCTTCCAGCAGGCGGCCCAGGCTCACGCCCGTCCAGCGCGTGGTGCCGATGAGGTCGCCCGCGATCCTGTTCGAGATACAAGCCAGCGTAATGAACTGGTGGGTCGGCTCGAAGCGGTCACGCAGGTCTGCGACCGAGAGCTCGACCGGCCGCTCGACGAGGCCGGATATCTGAAGCCGCCACCGGTCGCCGTCGACGACAGGTGGACTCGTGTTGATGTCGATGCGATAGTGATCTTCGAGCGGTTTGAGCTCGGGCCGGGTGCCCTCGACGGGCTGGACCCGTGCTCCGGCGTTGGGCAGCGGGTTCATGGCGGACCAGCGATCCATGGCGGGCGCCACGCCTGCACGAGCTCCGGCTAGCAGCCTGCCGAGGTCCGCGCCTGCTACCGTGATCAACGCCGTGGCGCCGCCAAGCCTGATCATGAACTTGCGGCGGTCGACGCGCTCGATGTCGGGCTCGATGGGCTCCGCTGCGCCCGCACCGATCGCGAGCCGCCGGTAAGCCCATCCCAACATTGCTCCGAAGCCCACCAAGGCCGCCACCGTCCAGAGCGCAGCGACCGCGCGGCCGGTGGGCACCGGCTGGTGCCGGTGAGCACGATCAGCGCCACGGGAACACCGATGATCGTGCCGAGCACCAGCCCGACCGGGACCGCACGAGCGGCGTCCCGCTCCCGCATCACGGCAAAAAGCACCACGCCTGCGAGGAGACCGGTGACGAGAAGGCCGCCGATCGCCATCGTCTGCTCGGCGAGCTTCGCAACCTCGGAGGTTGGCCCGATATCGAGCGCGCGAATCACTATGACGATCGCGTCGATACCGAACGTGATCACTGCGCCGGGCAGGAGGCGCGCAGTCCAGTCGAACACCTCGAAAGGAATGAACGGCAAGCCGACCAGCTGGTGGGCCAAAAAGAGGATCGCAGTCAGCGTGACCGCAAGCAACGGCCCACGACGGCCCCGGCGAGAAGCCCCGGCCTAGCCATGTACGGCTCCGTTCGATCGCGTGGTGAGACAAGCGTAGGCCGCAAGGCTGGTCGGGTCAAACCGCGACCGGCGGTCCGCTGTTCGAGTCATGCGTTCGCGCCGAAACGGAACCCGCTACCCTATTAGTTTAGGGCTCGTCAGGAAATCATTGCTACATTCGGCCGGCTGCGAAGCCCGCTGGCTGCGTTGCGAGCAGTTGGGCCGCCGCAGCCCTAGACCACGCGTCCGCTAACGCTCCGCCCAATCTAATCTGGAACAACATGCGGCGGCGTACGCAGCGGAATGACTCGATTTGCCGCCGAAGTGTGCTACTCTACCGCTTCAGGCACACAAGCTCGCGATCCACTGTTCACCTGGCCGGGTCAGCGGGAGTGCGATACTCGGGCACATGACACGGCTGGCTCTGCCGCGGAAGATGACCGTGATCGATCGGTGAACCTAGGGTTCTGTCGAACGCCTCCACGCTGTTGCGCTCCTCCCGTTTCTCGCAACGCTCCCACTCGTCCCATGTGACTCCGAAGGCAAATCCAGCCTCGGTGTACCCGGCGATGTACGCGAAGTGCTCGTCGGAGTCGTCGGTCGTATCGGGATTGTTCGGCCGAACCTCGCGACGACCCCGATCCCGCTGGTTGAGCGTGCGACGCAATGCAGTCACGTAGTCCGTCTCCAACTCGACGCCGAGTAGCTGGAGCTCCGTGAGTGCACATCCCAAATCGACGCCAAACCAACGCGCGTACGACTTCACGATGTGTTTGCCCGAGAATGCAGCGAGCCAGGCGCGCGCTGCCTGCAAACGCGCCGGCCGCCTCATTCGTTTGCGCCGAGGTGGAAGCGGTTTCCGTTTTCGTGCCATGCAACGAGCGGGCGAATCCGAGAACGCCAGCTGTTCGGCGAACGCCTCAGGGTAAGCTGCGCGGCAGCAACCCGGACGCGGTCGAATACGAACACACCCTGACAGTACAGACGCCGTCCGGCAATGCCGACGTGGTACCGGTAAACGTCCTGCATCGCCGTGATGCCTGGTGGGAGGAGGAGGGCGGCGCAATGGTCGACAAGGGACCGAAACGCGAGCAGGCTTCGTCGCTCGCAGGGTGTCGAGCGCCGTTTTGAGTACCGACACCCTGATGCCATCGGCGGTACGGTTGGCCCAGGGTGCCTGGTGGCGGACCATCTTCGCGTAGAGCGCCACACCGCGCTCGGTGAGCTGCACGGGCCTGGTGCGCTTATGTTCCGGGTGCGTGAGGCGCTCGACGACGCCCTCCCGCTCGAGCTCATCGACGAGCCGCTGAACGCTCTGTCGCGTCTGACCCATCGCACGTGCGATCTGCGCGACGGTAAACGGGCTCTCTCGCATGGCCATGGCGCCGAGCCCCTGTCAACGCGCCGTGAGCCGGGTACCTTCGCAGAGCGTGTTGCCGGCGGCGAGGCGGGCGCCGTTCAGGCGGAATACCTCGAGCACGACCGCCGTGAAAGCATCACCGGCCCGCGTGTACTCGAGCGGGGCGCTGGACCCGCGCATTTCGGCAGCTGACTATGCTGCCGCGAACGCGCCGAGGATCTCCTCGGCAGTCAGGACCAGGTCCGATTCGGCGCCCGATCGTGTCCCCGCGGGGCAGACGACGAGCAGCTTTGCAGTCGCTGCGGCAAGCACGACTGCCCGTGCCTCTGCAACGGTGGTGATCTCCGCGTGGGTGACCGCCCGCCGGGCGCGCCACTTGACGGTTCCGATTACGCGTACAGTCCCCCGGTCGTCGGCACCGACGACATCGACCTCGTGCTGCCCGGTTCGGTCCCACCATCCGCCGACCTCAGTTACGCCCGCAAGAGCCGGTTCGGTCCGCGCGAGGCGGCGGACAGCATCGTGAATCACCGGCTCGATGGCCTTTCCGCGCCAGGTCGACCAATCACGCTGGTATCGATCGACGGCGAGATCCGAACGGCCACGAGCAATGTCATCGACCTGCGGGCTGACAAACCGAAACCAGAATCGCAGATACGGATCGGCCACCCTGTAGCGGCGTAGCTTG
The DNA here is from genome assembly GCA_050732715.1 of Longimicrobiales bacterium. Lineage (GTDB taxonomy): Bacteria > Gemmatimonadota > Gemmatimonadetes > Longimicrobiales > RSA9 > JBOHRM01. The sequence continues at coordinate 3,306 of JBOHRM010000001.1, read as the reverse complement.
GTACCGGGTCGGGCACCGACAGGTCGATCGATCGCGATCACCCGCTTGGTGTGTTCCAACGGCTCGAGAGCGCGGGTGACCGCCGTTTGCGCTGCCGGGTCCCCACCGAGATTCGCCACCGTAGAGGAGAACGTGGCATGACCGACCTCGACGCCACCGATGCTCTCCAGGACCCGTCGGGCCTGGAGATCCGCGCGAAACTCGGCGTCGAGCACTCGCTGAGCAACCACGGCGAGGTCCGAATTCTCGTCTCGCAGCTGATCGTTGACGAACGCGCCCGTGGTACGGTGCCTCCGTGCCTCGGTCATGAGGCGCGGGTAGCCTCCCGTCACGAGATACGCGTCCAGAGCATCGAACGCCGAGCGGCTGGGGCCGAGGGCCTCGGCGCATTCCGCAGGGTCCAGCGCGGCGACGACCATCTCCGACGCTCGCCCGTACAAGGCACGATCGTGCTCTGTCAGACGTTCCATCATCGCCATGTCCGAGCCCACCAGCACGAGCAACACCGGCCGGGGCTCGAGGTGCCGGTCCCATGCGTTCTGCAACAAGCCCTCGAGCGCGGGATCGGCTTCGGCAGCCCATGGAAATTCATCGAGGACGACCACGGCGGGCGTGTCACTCAGCGCCAACGGAAGCCGCGCGAGAAAATCCGCCCACGTCGCTGGCGGAATCGCGAATGCCGAATCCAGGTGAGGCAAAGGCGTGCGGGAGGTCCTCAGGTCGCGAGCAACCTGGTCGAGCTGAGTGGAGGGAGGCGCATTCTTTACTGCGGTGACGTATGCGTATGGCAGGCCAGCCGTCTCCACCAGGCGGGTCAACAGCCGCGACTTACCCGCTTGCCTCCGCCCGCGCACTGCGAGCATGCGCCCGCTTCCGGTCCGCGCGATCTCGGCGAGCTTCCGCTCGAGTCTTGCTAGCTCCTTTTTCCGACCCCAGAATTCAGACATATCATGCTTGAAGGTATGAAACAAATATGTATGTTACATTAAAGAATGTCAAGCCGTGGAGACCCTGATTACCGCAAGCATGAGCCCGTGCGTGCTCTTCAACAGGTGGTCCCAGCTTTCCAAGCTCGAGTCGTTCTGGGTGGCCCCGCCGCCAGCCGAGTCCTGTTAACGGAGTGAGGACAGAATCGTCCGCGGAACGCGCCCACGAGGGTGTGCGCGATTCGCCGCTCCCGCTGAGACACTCGAAAGGAGTGCGGTGATGAACAGGATCGCGACTTCCGGAACGCAGGCTGGCCGAGGAGCGGCTGGCATGGCAGCCATCCTTGCGGTGATCCTCGCCTGCTCTGACACCGGCCCCACCGGACCGCATGGCGCTGCGGCAGAAGTCAAGCCTCTAATGCTCATCAACGGCGTCGACGACTTCGGCCACAGAGCCGCCGGCGCCATCATGATCTACGACCCTGCATTCCCGGATAAGCCGGGCTGGCGATCGTTTTGCAGCGCCGCGCTCATCCATGAGCGCGTAGTCCAGACGGCCGGGCACTGCATTCAGTTCCTCGAGGCAGGGCTCGCGGCCGGCGTCGTGAAAGCTGCATGGATCAGCTTCCAGCAGGATCCGGATGCCCATTTCACGGAGGACCCGGCGGTGGCGGATCCGGCCAGCGGTGGCTGGTACGAGATCGAGTCGCTGCACAACAACCCCGACAACCCGGACTGGGTGGCGCTCAGGCAAGCAGCCCAGGAAGCAGAAACACGTGAGGACTCCGCCGAGATCCGTGCCAACTGGGGGAAGCTCCACGACTCGGGCGCGATCGTACTGAGGAAGGCCGTCAATGCCATCAGGCCGATGAGCATGGCCAGCAGGCGGGGCACGGTCAACGGACTTCTCAGGTCGTCCGGATGCCGAGACGAGGATCACCCCCGCCGTCATCGCTGGCGGTCGTGCGATCTGCTCGCGGTAGGGTACGGCCTCGAGGGATTCCCGCCGCCGTTGCCGCCCGTGCAAGTGCGTCGGTCCGCGCTTCTACGCTACCGAGGGCACGATCGGATGTTCATTCGCACGTTCGCCGATCCGGACGATCCGTCGGACTCCGACTTCGGCTCCATCTGCTTGGGCGATTCCGGCGCGCCGGTCGTTCTCCTCAAGTGGAACGGGAGGGACAGGACCGCTGTGGCGATCTCATCATCTCCGGGGGATCCGTTCGACTTCAACTGCACCACCGGCGGGCTCCAGTACCGGGTCGATACCGAATCCCACATCAAATTCATCAACGGCGTGATCCAGTCGCTGGACGGCGCCCGGCGACGTCATCGCCAGCCGCGACCGCATCGCCGCTGGCCTTGGACCCGGTGAGGCCGGCTTGTTCGGTCCGCAGGGCGCAGGCGCCCGGGCCGCCCGCTCGGCGGAACCGGGCGAGCCCGGCGCCCGCTCCAAGGGGGGCGCTCCGCCGATGGCCCCGATTCCGGCCGGTTCTGTAAGCAAGCCTCTAGAGGCCCTCGTAGCGACCCGGACCGAGATACCAAAAGACGTCGCGGCGAGGTGGGGTCCGAATCACCCGGGCACCGTGATCGGTCACCGTGATCGTGCGGCGCCGGCGAGATCCGATCACGTTCCGCCCGGGTGGTCCCACCGCCAGCCGAGTCCTGTTAACGGACTGAGGACAGAATCGACCGCGGAACGCGCGCCCCTGGCGGCCGGTCACCGGTCCTCGCGGCGGAGCGCGACGAGGGCCGCGGCAGCTTCGTCGCGCAACCGCTGCGCGCGCGGCGTTGAGGGACGATCGACCACGTCGAGGATGGCACGAAAGTGCCGGCTCGCTTCGTCAACGCGACCGCGCGCGGCGTCGAGCCGGCCCTGGTGGAGGCGGACGTAAGGCACGAGCAGGAAGGTCCCGTATGCGACCCGGGCGACGTAGAGGTTCGGCGGAACGCCCTCGTACCAGTGGACCAGCCGACGCGCCGCCGCCGAGTCCCCCGCGGCGAGCAGCCACGGCACCGCGAGGAATCGGTGGATCACCGACGCGTAGCGGTACGAGCCCGCGTATCCATGTCCCAGGTAGCGATCGGCGGCCTCGAGCTCGAGATCGTGCAGGGCGTGTGCAGCCTGCTCCTCCTCGCCGGCGAGCGCCGTCTCGAACGCCGCGAGCGAGCGGTCCAGCTCCTCGGCCTTCCACGCCGCCGAGCTCCGCACCGATTGCCGGGCGTTGGCCAGGCTGGCGGTGTCGCGGCGGCTGAACGCGAGCACGCCGTCCAGCCACGCGACCTCCGCCCGGTGCCGCGATTCACCCGCCGCGGCCAACGCGGCGGCGCCCCGGCGAAGCCCGTCGATCCGCTCGTCGTCCCACGCCTCCACCAGCGC